>JAAZBQ010000468.1 GCA_012513725.1 Chloroflexota bacterium | reverse complement strand
CGGCAGGCGCATACGAGCAGGCCGGCCAAGAGGACCGGCAGTAGGCGACGGATGCGAGACATGGCTGCTCCTGGAAGGTGCTAATTGAAGGTCAGATCGAGCAGATCGAAAAACGGCCCGTCGGTGCACGCGCGGCGAGGGCCGTGGCGAGTGGGCGTCAGGCACCCCTCGCAAGCGCCCGTCCCGCAGGCCATATCGCGCCAGACCCAGGCCTGCGCGAATCCCTCCCGCGTGACGATGCGTTCGCGCTCCACCGTGGCGCGCACCTGCCGGTAGAACGCCGTCGAGCCCACAGTGTACACCGCCTCTGCCCAGCGTACCACCTCGGCGGCCGTGGACCAGAAGGCGGGGTCCTGGCGGCGCCCCACGAACGACGAGTGGGCCACCCGGGTGGGCAACAGGCTACTGGGAATGGCCTGGCGCGGCGTGGGTACCGAGGTCACCAGCTGCGCGGCGCCCGAGCCGGCCTCCAGGAGGCCCAGCAGCGGCGCGATGGCCGTTCCCTGGCACAGGAGTCCGACGTTGGCGCCCCCGTGGGGCAGCTCCACCGCGCGGCCGCAGGGGCCCACTAGGTCCACCCGCTCGCCGATATCCAGCGCGCCGAGCCAGCGGTAGGCGGGCTCCCCACTGGTGACATAAAGACCCACCGCGGTGGAACTCGAGCGGTGGAGGGGCAGAGCGTAGCGGAGGTAGGGATCGCCCTCGGGGCGGACGCGCACCATGGCAAACTGCCCGGGCCTCAGGGCCTCGGCGAGCTCCGGGCACTGGAGCCAGAAGAGGACTGAGCCCGGCACCGGCTCGGCCCGGCCCTCGACGAGGGCGCTGTGCTGGCGTGGCATGATCGGTGATACCGCCCTTTCTCAGTCCTCCTGGCCGACCAGCCAGACGCAGGCGCCGGCCAGGGCCACCGTCGCGAGCGCGGCCCAGGTGGTTTGGGCCGCCGTCAGCCCCACGTCCCGAACGGCCCAGAGCAGCACGATGACCATCGCGAGGCTGAGGCCCAGCCAGGCGCTGAGGGACGGGTGTGCGCGGGTGAGCGCGGCCAGGGTCTTCACGGCGTCTGCTGTTCCCCCGTGAGCGGCTGCCCCTCGGGATTCCAGGGCGCCCGGACCGACACCCGGCGCACCCCCGGCAGGGCGTTCCAGGCGCGGACGACCTGGCGCCAGGTGACGGCCAGGTGGCGGGAGTTGTCGATGACGACGTCGGCCCGGGCGATCTTGTCCGCCTGGGGAGGCTGGGCGTCGATGCGCATCGCGGCCTGCGCCGGCGTGAGCCCGCGCGATCTCACCATGCGCTCCAACTGCTGCCGGCGGGGGCTCGTCACCACCCAGACCGCGTCGGTGTGCTGGCGCATGTTGGCCTCCAGGAGCTTGATCGCCTCCACGACGGCCACCGGCCGCTCGCTGCGGGCCAGGCGATGGAGCGTCTCGTGGACCACCGCCGGGTGGACGATGCGCTCTAGGTCGGCCAGGGCGGCGGGGTCGGCAAAGACGATCGCGCCGAGCGCCTGCCGGTCGATCTCTCCAGAGGGCGCCAGGATCCCGCGCCCGAAACGCTCCACGATCCGGCCGCTGGCCACAGTGTCGGGGCGCATCACCTCGTGGGCGAGGAGGTCCGCGTCGATGACCTCGGCCCCCAGGCTGGCCAGCATGGCGGCTACCGTGCTCTTGCCGGTGGCAATGTTCCCCGTGAGGCCGATGACGTACACGCTAGTCCTGCCCGCCCGAGGCGCTCTCGACCTGTGCGAGGGCGGATTCCCACTCATGGAGGCGTTCCGCGAGGGCGTGCTCGAGATCCTGGTACTCGTGGCCCAGGGCATACACCTCGTCGAGGTTCTGGGCGGCCCCGGCCCGGTCAATGCGGCGGGAGACCTCTTCCATACGCTCCTCGATGCGGCCGATCTCTTGTTCCAGCGCGGTGGCCCGCTCCTCCTGCTTGCGGGTCTCGCGGCGCGCGCGGCGCTCGGCGGCGTCGGGCCGTTCGGTCTTGGCGCGTTCGGGCTGGCCTTTGCCGGCCTCGCGCTCTGCCTGCGCCTGGCGGGCGGCGGCGTAATCGGAATAGTTCCCCTCGTGCTGATCGATGGTGCGCTCCTCCACCACCCAGACGTGGGAGGCCAGGGCGTCGACCAGGT
>JAAZBQ010000467.1 GCA_012513725.1 Chloroflexota bacterium | reverse complement strand
GTCGTAGCGATGGGCGACGCGCACGCCTCCGCCGGGCAGCCTCTCTACCTCCAGGCAGCCGGTGGGGCAGTCTCTGGCGCACAGGCCACACCCAACGCAGCGCTCGATATCCACCTCGACGCGCCCGCGAAAGGACGGTGGGATCTCCAGGGGGCCAAAGGGGTAGCGGACCGTGCTCCGCCCGGCGCCCAGGTTCCGCAGCACGTGGGGGATCAGGTAAGAGCGCGACGATCTCCGTGGCATATCAGGCCCTCCCCATCCAAATCGTGGCCAACATCTGGACCAACCCCAGGGGCACCAGGAGCCGCCAGCCGATCTCGGCCATCTGGTCGATGCGCAGCCGGGCATAGAGCACCTGGATCAGCGAGAACCCGGCGATGCAGAGCAACGTCTTGACCAGGTACGCCGGGTAGGTCCCCAGGGCGGTGACGCCATCGACCCCGCCGAGGTAGACGGCCACCAGGAGGTGGATGCCCACCAGGGTCTGCAAGGACACGGTCAGCTTCCAAAGGCCCAGCTTGCGCCCGCTGTACTCGGTGAGGGGCCCCGCACCCACCTCCGACTTGGCATGGGGAATGTCGAACGGCACCCGCTTGAGTTTGCCCAGGAGGCCGGCCACGGCGACGGCCAGGCCGACCGGCAGGTACAGGGCGTGCCAGTGAAAGCCCTGCTGGGCGGCGACGAGATCGGCGATGGCCCACGACTGCGCATGCACCGCCGGCGCGGCCATCCCCACGATCAGGGGCACCTCGTAGGCATAGTACTGCAAGAGCGAGCGGTTGCCGCCTAACACGCCATAGACGCTGGGAGTGGCCCAGCCGGCCAAAAAGTAGGCCAGTGTCGGCACGCTCAGCAAAAAGAGTACGACGATGAGGTCGCCTTGAAACGCGCCCACCGCAGCAGCCCCCACGGGCACGTACAGCCCGGCGGTCAGCGTGGCCGCCAGCGAGGCGATCGGCAGGGCTACCGCCATCCACGCGTGGGTGCCCCTCGGCGAGATGTCCTCTTTGGCCAGCAGCTTGATCAGGTCCGCCAGGGGCTGATACCAGGGCGGACCCCGGCGAGACTGCCAGCGGGCCACCAACGCCCGATCCAGCCAGGTGATGGCCAGCGATCCGGCGATGAGATACAGCCCGCCAGGGAACACCAACACGCGCCACAGGGCGCCCAACGCATCCATCGGTACTCTGGCTCCTCTCGATCGATCGCTAACGGTCGGCGCAGGCGATGCACAGGTCGGCGCCGGCGATCACGGCGGCCACGTCGGCGGTCTGCAGGCCGGGCAGTTGCTGACACAGCGCCAGGAGCGACGGCAACGTCGGCGTCCGCACCTTGACGCGGGCCGGCCGCTCGCTGCCATCGCTGCGCACATAGTACAGGAGCTCCCCCCGGGGCGCCTCGATCCGGGTGACCACCTCTCCAGCCGGCACCCGGCGCGGCGCCTTGGCGGTGACGGGGCCGGCGGGCAGATGGTCGATCACCTGCTCGCACAGCCGCAGGCTCTCATAGACCTCCGAGAGCCGCACCTGGGCGCGGGTCCAGACGTCGCCGCCCATGCCGCCGATCACCTCAAAGTTCAGCCAGGGATAGGCCGCATAGCCGACGTCGCGCCGCAGGTCCAGCGTACACCCCGAGGCGCGGGCCGTGGGCCCCACGACGCCAAACTGCCGCACCTGTTCCATCGTCAGGGTGCCCAGCCCCTCGGTGCGCAGGCGGAACGAGCGATCGCGGTCCAGGACGGTGCGGAAGAGGTCCAACTGCTCGCGGAACGCCCGCAGCCTGGCGCGCACCGTATCGGCCTGCTCGGCGTCCACGTCGATGCGCACCCCGCCCAGGACGTTCACGGCGTGGCAGACGCGCCCACCCGACAGGTCCTCCATGAGGTCCAGCAGCTGCTCGCGATCGCGCCAGGCATACATAAAGATCGTGGTAAAGCCGATCGCCTCGGCCAGCACGCCGAGCCACAGGAGGTGGCTGTGCATGCGCTCCAGTTCGAGCAGGAGCACCCGCAGGTAGACGGCGCGACGCGGCGCCTCGATGCCCATCAGGTGCTCCACCGATTGGCAGAACGCGGTGGTGTGCACGTGGGAGCAGATGCCGCAGACCCGCTCAAAGAGGTGCACGGCCTGCACGTAGCTGCGCTCCTGGCAGAGGCGCTCGATCCCCCGGTGCACGTAGCCGATGCGCAGCGCCACGTCGGCCACCCGCTCGCCCTCGGTCTCCAGCACCAGCGAGAGGGGCTCTTTGAGGAGGGGGTGTTGCGGGCCGATCGGCACCCGCACGCGACCGGTGCTCATGATGCGTCCTCCTCGTGGTCGTCGGCCAACATGGGGGGCCTACCCTCCCAATCCTCGGGGAGGAGGAGGGGCTCCATCGGCGGCCGGCCGCTGAACCGCACGCCCAGCATCTCGCGCACCTCGCGCTCGTACCAGTCGGCGCCAGGCAGCAGGGTCATCAGGCTGGGCAGCACGGCGCCCTCCCGGGGGCAGCGCACCCGCAGGGTCAGCCCGCCGCGCCACCAAAAGTGGTACAGGATCTCGATGGCGTCCCCGAGGTCCTGCCCGGTGATCGCCGAGAGGTGGTGAAAGCCTTCCGCCTCGGCCAGCGCGCCGACCACAGCGAGCAGCCGGTCGGCCGGAACGCCGGCGTATGCCTCGCCATCGGCCCCGATCTGGGCCGAGGACTCGCCGGGCTCCGCGCCGGCCCCCTCCAGGAGCTGCCACAACGCATAAAGGTCCACTAGATCGTCTCCGTCAGGCGCACGATAGCATCCATCACAGCCTCGGGCCGCGCCGGGCAGCCCGGCACGTACATGGAAACCGGCAGCACCTGGTCGATTCCCCCCACCACGTTGTAGGAATCGGACACGATGCCGCCCGAACAGGCGCAGATGCCCACGGCGATCACCCACTTGGGCTCGGGGATCTGCTCATAGATGCGCAGCAACCGATCGCGCGACTGGCGCGTCACCGGGCCGGTGCATACCAGGATGTCGGCGTGCCGCGGCGACGCCTCTTTGATGATGCCCAGCCGCTCGACATCGTAGCGGGGCGTGAACAGATCCAGAATCTCGATGTCGCAGCCGTTGCAGCCCCCGGTGTTGTAGGACAACACCCACGGCGAGCGCCGGCGCGCCCAACGGACCAGGCGATCGATCATGCCTGGCCCCCTTCCCGTGCGACGAGGATGTCCACGCAGACGGCCACCCCCGCCAGGTAGCCGGTGGCCAGCAACCGCCCGGTGATGCCACCGGGCAACATGGCGATCACCAGGGTGCCCATGTGCACCACGACGAACATCAGCGCCAACCGGAAAAAGCGCCGGTAGGAGATGCGCGCCTCGCTGTGGGTCAGGTTCTCGCCGCAGGCATAGGGCGCGTGCTTGCCGGGCGAATCCTGCCCCCGGGGGGCCAGGCGGCCGCCGGCCCAGTAGAGGCCCATGGCCAGGGCGCCAAACAGCGCCAGCGCAACGGGTGGGCTAGCCAGAGCGTTGGTCAGCATCGTCGTGCATCTCCTCAGCCACCTATAGCGAGCAAGTAAAGCGCCGCCTCGTGGGCCAGTTGCAGGACGGGCCTCGGGACGAGCGACACCAGCACGACCGCCGCGCCCACCGCAACGCCCGGCACCAACATCCAGTGAGACATCGCCATCGGTTGCATCTCCGGGGGCGCGCCGCCCGGCCGCAGGATGCGGCCAATGAGCGGCAGATAGTAGCCCAGGCTCAGCAGGGTATTCAGCACCAGGGCCACCAGGGCGGCGATGATCCAGGGCGTCGCCGACCCCAGGGCGCCTACCAGCAGCTGCCACTTGGCCACAAACCCGGCCAGGGGCGGGATGCCCGCCAGCCCGGCAAGGGCGAACACCAGGAGCGTGGCCGCCCCGGGTAGGCGCCGGTACATGCCGTCCAGGTCGCGCACGAGGGTGGCCTGGCAATAGTGGTGGCAGGCTCCCTTGGCCAGAAAGGCCAGCCCCTTCATGCCCGCGTGCGCCACGAGGAGGTACAGCGCCGCCACCAGCGGTTCGGGCCGCCTGGTGGCCAGCCCCAGGCCCAAACCGAGGAGGATATAGCCGACCTGGGCCACCGACGAGTAGGCCAGCAGGCGCTTGCCGTACACCTGCCGCAGGGCCAGCAGGTTGCCGGTGGTCATGTTCGCCACGGCGAGGACCGCCAGCAAGGCCCCGAACGCTTCCATCCCCCATCCGGCCAACAGGGCGACCTTGACCATGGCATAGATGTTGGTCTCGATGAGGATGCCGGAGAGGATGGCGCTGACGCTCGAGGGCGCGCGGCCGTGGGCGTCGGGCAACCACGTGTGCGCCGGCACCAGGGCGCCCTTGATGGCCAACCCGCGCACACCAGGCCGATGCCGAGACCCTTCCAGCCGCTCGGCGTGGCCCCCAGTCGCGCGAGGGAGAGCGTCCCCTCGGCACGGTACAGGAAGCCGACGCCCATCAGCGCCAGCACCGCCGCCGCGGACCCCATCACCACGTACTTGAACCCGGCCTCGATCGCCGTCTCGGTGTGGCGGCGAAACGCTACCAGGACATAGGATGCCGCGCCAGAGATGACGGCGAACAGATAGAGCACGAACAGATCGTCGGCCAGGGGCAGCCCCAGCGCCCCGAATGACAGCATCAAGAGCAGGGGGTAGTAGGCCGGATGGCGCTGATCGTCGGAGAGGTAGCGGCCCGAGTACACGGCCACGGCCAGGCCCAGGGCCAACCCCGTGAGGCCCACCAATACCGCTCCGGGCTCGGCGCGCAGCATGGCGGGCGCGTCAACGCCGGCGGGCCACAGGGCCTGTTCGCCGGCCCGGGCCAGCGGCGCCAGCCGGGCGACGGCCCCCAGGGCCAGGGCGTACACCGCCGCCGTCACCGAGGCCAGGAACCCGTTATGGGTGCTGACCAGGCGCCCGGCGAGGTACACGAGGACGGCGCCGCCTCCCAGGATGAGGAGGGGCGTCAGCACGAGGACATCACCCATAGGGAAGTGTCCCGAGCAACTGCGCCGCCGCGTCGCCGGCCCAGTGGTAGAGCGCGTTCGGGTGCAAGCCGATGCCCAGCGCCGCAATCACCAGGGCGTACAGCGACCAGCGCATCGCCGTAGAGGTGGGTCCCACCTGTAGGCCCTCCGGCGTGGGGCCGAGGGCCAGCCGCACCGCCAGCCACAGCGCATAGCCCGCCGTAAACAGCGGCACCAGGAACTCTAGGTAGGCGAGCACCGGATGCCCGGAGGCCAGCCCGCCGGACAGGATGAGCCATTCGCTGTGAAAGGCGACAAAGGGCGGCATGCCGGTCAAGGCCACGGCGCTGGCCGTCAGCGCCAGGATCGGCCCGGGCATCACCCGCCACAGCCCACCGAGGTCCTCGATCCGCCGGCGGCCCGTGGCCTGCATCAGGAGGCCCACGGACATGAACAGGGCGGCCTTGAGGATGCCGTGGCTGACGATGTGCAGGCTGGCGCCCCCCACCCCGCGCCCGGTCAGCGAGGCCAGGGCAAAGAGCACGTAGCCCATCTGGCTCACGCTCGAATAGGCCACCAGCCGCTTGATGTCGTGGGAGGCCAGGGCCATCAGCGCGCCATAGGCCTCCGACACCAGGGCGAGGATCATGAGCGGCACCTGGAACGACCGCAGGCCGGCGACGCCCAGGAGCGACATCGGCAGCCGCATCAGCCCGTACGCCCCCATGCTGAGCATGGCGCCGGCCAGGAGCACGGTGACGGGCATCGGGGCGATGGAGTGGGCGTCGGGCAGCCAGGTGTGCAGCGGAAAGATGGCCATCTTGACCAGGAACCCCACCGTCATCAGACCGGCCACCCACAGCAACTCCCGCGGCGCGCCGTCGAACAGGCCCACCTGCAGGTCTGAGAACCGCATGACGCCGGTGATGCTCACCAGCCACGCCACGCCGGCGAGCACCAGGAGGGAGCCGAACTGCGTGTAGAGGACGTACTTGAGGGTGACGGCCCCTACGCGCTCGCCATCGCCCCACCCGGCCAGGAGCAAGGCGGAGGTGACGAGCATCCCCTCCCAGAAGACGAAAAAGAGGAGTAGGTCATCGGCGAGGAGGGTACCCATCATGCTCCCGATGAACCCCAGGATCAGCGCATAACAGAGGTGGCAGCGCTCGGCGTGGGCCAGGTAGCCCCAGCCATACCAGGCCGCCGCCACGGCGACGAGCAGGAGGTTCAGGACAAAGGGCAGCGTCAGCGCATCAAAGCGCAGGGCAAAGGTCACGCCCAGTTCGGGGATCCAGGGCGTCTCCAACGACGCGCCGAGCAGGCGATTGGCGCCCAGGAGCAAGGCGACGCCTGGCGCCACCGTTGCGGCCAGGGCCACGCGCTTGGCGAGGCCGTGTCGACGCCCACCCGAGACGGCCGCCACCAGGGCGCCCGCCCAGGGTGCAGCCAGCAGGAAGAGAAGCCACGATGATTGCACTACACCCCCTCCGAGATCTGTCCGAGGACGGCCAGTACGATGAACAGCAGGGCGGGGAGCACCGCCCAGAGCAGGTTGCGGCGCAGGCGCCCGGCGTGGTGGCGCTGCAGCGCCGTCGACAGGGCCCGGGCCGCGTCCTCCAGACGCCCGCCGACCGCCTCGAGCGCCACATCCACCCGCTCATGGAGCATATGGGCCAGGGTGCGGACGGCCGCGGCGGTCCGCTCGCCCGCCAGACCATTGAGTGTTCCCTCGATCCGGCCGAGTCCCCCGAACAGGTAGGCGCCGACTGCCCGCGCCCGTTCTCCCAAGAGGGCCGCGTACAGACGGCTCTCCGCCACCGACGCCAGACGCGCCAGCATGCCGAGGGGCCCGGAGGGCTCGCCGTCGTCATCCCCCGCCTGGGCCTCGGCTGCTGCAGAGCCCAGAGAATCGCGACCGAGGATCGCGCGCTCGCGCGGCGCCAGCGCGGCGACAAACGCCGCCAGCCAAGAAGCCGGTGGATGCTGGGCCACAGAGCCGTCGGGCGCCAGGGCCGCCGCCGGCCCCTGCTCTAGGGCACCGGAGACCTGCTCGACCCAGAAGGCGGCCAGCCAGGTCAGCCCGATGCGCACCGGGATAAAGGAGTAGAGATACGAATACCACCCCGCCGTGCTCAACAGGAGCAGCCCGAGGGCGCCGTGGGCTTGCTGCGCGGCCACGGGCCAGGGCGTCCGCCCGACGCTCGCCCGGAGCAGGCTCCACAGCAGGCCGGCGCCGCCCAGCGCGGCCAGAAGCGGGCCATGCGCCGCCGCAGCGAACACCGGGGCCATACGGTGCAAGAGGTAGACGCCCAGAACCGGCAGGCCCACGGCCCCCAACCACGCAAAGCGTCGCGTTCCGAGGCGGGCGGTGGTCTCCAACCAGGCGCCGGCCGGCGGAAGGCCCAGCTTGACCCAGACGGCGGCCAGGGCGCTCAGGGCGACCAGAGAGCGGGGAACAACCGGGGCTGCCGCCGCTGCGGCGATCATCGGGGCAATGGCGAAGGAACCTGCCAACCGCTCCATCGCCAGGATGGCACAAAGGAGCGCCGCATCCCCGCAGCGAAGGAGCAGGTAGCGACGCCACACGTGGCTTGGCATCTGCCCGAGCGCCACGTGGGCGGGCGCGTCGAGGATGCCGAGGGCCAACGCTGCCACCACGCCGAGGGCCACGAGCTCCAGCACGACGTAGCGCAGCATGAACTGGTCCAGGCTGAGCGCCACCACCACCAGCCCACAGGTGATGAGTGCCAGGCCGGGCCAGTACCGATCGAGCCGCGAGGGCGGCGAGCGGTCGCTCGCCGGGGGGTGCGACAAGACGAGGGCCCAGAACGAGGCAACGACCAGATAGGCGCTGGTGCGGCTCACGGTCAACGACGTCGGCGCAGACCCTGGGGGCCAGACGATGGCCAACGAGGAGACCGCCTCGCCGCCGCCGAGGAGGAACAGCGATGCCACCGCCAGGGCCACCGAGAGGTGGAGCCCACGCCGCGCGCCATCGCCCCCCCGGTGTGCCACCACCAGGAGCGCACCGCCCAAGCCGATCGCCAGACCGGCCAAAATACCAACCAGGTCAGCCATCGATCAACCCTTCAGACTATCCAGGTCGTCTACCAGCCCCTCGGGATGGTAGCGAAACACGTTCACGATCAGGGCCAGGGCGATCGCCGTGACCATCGTCTCGGCCACCAGGGCCGAGACGACCAGGCCCTGGGGCGTCTCGAGATCCCCATGCACGCGCCCGGCGTCCACCAGGTTCAGGAGCGCCCCCTGGAGCATGATGTTCAGGCCGATGAGTTGCTTGATCACCCGGCGCCGCGTCAACATGCAGGCCAGCCCGATCGCCAGGAGGGCCAGGGATAGGAACGGATTCCAGAGGTCCAGCCAGGAGGCCGTCAAGTCCATCTCAGACCTCCTCGTCCTCAGAGGGGAGGAGGGCGCGAATGCCCAACGCCCCGGCCAGCATCAGCCCCAGATGCAGGATGAGGTCCAGGGGGCGTGCCAGCCAGAGAGAAGCGATCAGGCCCGGCTCACTGCTGCCGGCGCCCGGCCGCAGCATCCAGAGGCCGATGCCCAGGCCCACGAGGGCCGCCACGCCGGCGAGCAGGTACAGGCGATCGATCACGCGATCCGGGCGCATCGTCCTCCCTTTCCGTGGTACGCGGGGCTGGGCAACGGGAATAGGGCGTGCGCAGGGCACGCCGAACACGAGGACGACGCGCTCATCTAGGGCGCCCCCCGCGGATGGATTCGGTGAGACTGATGCCGATGAGGAAGAGGGTGCTGACCAGCCCGGCGCCAACGCTCAACTGCACGGCGCCGGCGAACGGGGCATTCAGCAGAAAGAACAGGAGGGCCAACGAGGTACTCCCCGCTCCCAGAGCGACCGCCGAAGCGATCAGCGTTCTGGCACGGAACGCCATCACAGCGCATCCGAGCAGGGCTGCGCCCACCAGCACATAGAGGCCGTGGGCGAATGACGGTGGAAGGGCCAATGATCTGTCCTCCATGACGACATCGTTCATGTTCGGGCAGGTCATAGAACATGCCGCATCGCCGAGCGACAACACGGCCACGCCTATCACGCCGCTGCAAGCTACTCTACCGCTTGCGGATGGGATTCTAGCATACGTTTGCTCATCACGCAAGGCGCCATTGGGCCGTTCCGGGTGGAATCCCGCGAGATATTCTCTCCCTCTGGGAGCGTTAACGGTTCTATCCGTCGGAAGCCATCGCAGGAACCCCGGAATCATATCGTTATATACGGTTACCCGGGTATGCGCTATTGAGCACCTGCTACCGGTCATCGCGACGTGATGCGCGCACCGAGAGAAACCGGGCTTGACGCGCCTTCAAGTTCTTGTACAATCCCTCCGTCAGTCTGGGACTCGTCCTTCACCTGTTGAACGCCACTGATCCACAGAGGAAGAGTCGTTGGCTAACCATCTGGCAGCATCAGCACCTCGCTCCGGTACGACCATCGGGGCCCGCTTCGGGATACACGACCCGCTGCGGCGACCCTTCTTCGGCAGGGCGCATGCGCCCTTGCCACGCGAACCCCTGCCCCCCCGTATCACGCCTCACGGTGTCCCCATACGCTGCCGCGCGACTGAGCGCTCTGTGGAGCCTTCAGTGGCGTTGCCACGTGTCGCGAAGAGACCAGAGATGACACCAATCTATGCGCCACACAACCAAGCACACATCGCCGCACGGCGTGGGCTGCCTGGATAGTAGCCCACCCCACTTCGGCGCCACACACACTCGGTAGTGCGAGGTCCGAACGCCCCCGTCCCTGCGGCGGGACCGTTGCGGCGACCCCACCCTACCACCACTTACCACGAACGAGGTGGCACATCTATGTTCGCATCGCGGACTCGATCGACGCATCTCCGGAGGTTCCTTTACCCCATCGCGGCCCTCCTGCTCGTGTGCTGGGCCGCCCCCACTGCCAGTGCCGATGGTCGCACCGGCATCATCTACGAAAAGACGTTCGAAGCTCCGAACGACAATATGAACGGCTTTTATGCCTACACCGACGAAGACAAGATGACCGTGGTGAACGAAATCCGCCCGGTCACCGCCTACGGACACGACCAGTCCGGCTACCGCGACTCGGTGCGGGCAGGCAACGGCGCCGCCTACTTTTGGCTGAACGCCGTGGACTCCAAGTACGACTATCGCACCATGGCGCACATCACCACGGACCCTGACTCGCCGTGG
This sequence comes from Chloroflexota bacterium, assembly GCA_012513725.1. Lineage (GTDB taxonomy): Bacteria > Chloroflexota > Anaerolineae > UBA1429 > UBA1429 > JAAZBQ01. The sequence goes on along the minus strand of JAAZBQ010000467.1, from coordinate 5,231 downwards.
GGCAGCCGCCCGGGAGCCCACTCGCTGGGGTATGGCGAGACGTACTGGATCGGCCTCTCCCTGTACATCCCCGACTACTATGAAGGAGATGATCAGGGCGAGCTATGGTTCCAGATCCAGGGGCACAATGCCCCCGACGGCACGAAAAAGATCGACTGGGCCCTCTACACGGACGAGTGCTTTCGCGGGCGTTCGACCCCGTCGCAGCCCGTCATGCGCATCGAAAACCGGCGCTCGGGCAAGACCTCTTACTTTCCGATGGTCAAGGGCTGGACGGACTGGGTGATAGAGTTCAAGGCCCACGACTCGTCTGGTGTCCTGCGCGTCTGGCGAAACGGCGAGCAGGTCCACAACGAGTCGGGGGTCCGGACCTCCTATTCCTCGTCGGGCGCTAGCTACATGACCTTTGGCCTGTACAAGTACTACTGGAACGACGGCGACTCGGCAGGCACGCTCTCCAGCATCGAGAGCGAGGCGGCCAGCCCGCACTATGACGTGTGGTACGACGAGATCCGCATCGGCGACTCGAGCGCCTCGTACGAAGACGTCGCCCCGGGCGGCGAGCCCGCCGCTGCGCCCCCGCCCCAGGACTCCACACCGGAGCCCACCGCAGTACCGACCGCTGTGCCGACCGCGGTGCCGACCGAGGCTCCCACGCCAGAGCCGACGCCTCAGCCTACGAACGAGCCGGGGCCACAGGTGGATGGCGAGATCATCATCGACAACATCGACCCGGGCTTTTCCACCGAGTCGGGCGATGAGGATTGGAAGCGCGATACGAGCGCCGACGACCAGTACGGCCAGTGCCACATGTATCACCGGACGGTCGGCTCGGGAGAAGACGTAGCCAAGTGGGAGTTCGAGGTACCCGAGGCCGGGCAGTACGAGGTGTACGCCTGGTGGTGCGCCTCTGACACGCGCCCGAACGATGTGCCCTACACCGTCCACCACGCCAACGGCTCGTCGCCGGTCAGGGTCGACCAGACGACCAACGGCGGCCAGTGGAACACGCTGGGCACCTACACGTTCGATGGGAGCGGTTCGGTGACCCTGACGGACGACGCAGACACGGGCCGGAACCTGGTCGCCGACGCCGTGCGACTGGTGCCCGTGGATGGCCCCGGAGGGCCGGCTGCGAACCCCAGCGCCCTCACAGAGAGGACCTTCCTGCCCATGGTGGGCCGCTAGGCCAACGTCGGCCGGCGCGAGTAGTAAAGCAAGCCGGGCGGGGCCGCATAGCCCCGCCCGGCCCTTGTATCGCCCTCAAACGGTATGGTATACTCGGGGCAGACTCTGTGACCTACCGCGCGCCATAGTCGGTGCTCCTCCCTGATCCACCTGCCCCCCACCGTTTCATCGTCTGCCCCTCGCTCCCCACCGGCGCGCTCCCAGCGCCGGGACGCCGTTCCGGCGTTCCGCAGCCTGCTAGACATCGCACGGTGGAGGAGACATGTCCGCAACCGACATGCGGCGGGTGTTGATGCTCGTCGAGAACAATAGCTACCCGCGCGACACGCGCATCCGCCAGGAGGCCCAGGCGCTGACCGCGGCGGGCTATCGCGTGGCCGTCGTGGGGCCGCGGGCCCCGGGGCATCCGTGGCGCGAGGAGGTCGACGGCGTGGCGCTGTACTCGTATCCGGCGCCGCGCTCGGGCGACGGGCTCCTGGGCTATGCATGGGAGTACGGCTATTCGCTCCTGGCCGCGGCGGTTCTGTCGCTCGTGGTGCTGGCCCGCCGGGGCTTTGACGTCATCCTGGCGGCCAATCCCCCGGACCTGTTCTGGCTGCTCGCCCTGCCCTACAAGCTGTTCGGCAAGCGCTTTGTGTACGACCACCACGACCTGGCCCCCGAGATGTACGGCGCCCGCTTTGAGGCCGCGCCCCGTCCCCTGGTGCTCCGCACCCTCCTCCTGCTGGAGAGGCTCTCCTACCGCGTGGCGGACCACGTCATCGCCACCAACCGCTCGTACAAGGCCCTCGCCCTGGAGCGCGGCGACCTCCGAGACGACCAGGTGACCATCGTGCGGAACGGGCCGGACCTCGGCATCCTGCGCACCGTGGCGCCCCATCCGGAGGCGCTCCATCCCAACAAGACGGTGCTCGGTTATGTCGGCTCGATCGGGTACCACGACGGCGTGGATTACATGCTGCGGGCGATCGACGTCCTGGTGCACGACCTGGGCCGCAGCGATCTGCACTGCCTGGTCGTGGGCGCAGGAGACGCGCTGGGCGAGATGCGCGCCCTGGCCGCCAGCCTGGAGATCTCGTCGTTCGTCACCTTTACCGGCTGGGTCTCCCACGATGAGGTGGCCGGTTACCTGAGCGCGGCGGACATCTGCGTGGCGCCGGAACCCTCCAACCCCTACAACGACCGCTGCACGGTGATCAAGATGATGGAGTACATGGCCCTCGGGAAACCCATCGTGGCCTTTGACCTCCCCGAACACCGCTACACCGCCCAGGATGCCGCGCTGTACGCGCCGGCCAACTCTACCGAGGAGATGGCCAAGCGCATCGCCGAGCTGATGGACGACCCCCAGCGGCGTGCCGAGATGGGCGCACGCGCCGTCGCCCGGGTGCGCGACGAACTCGCCTGGGAGCACCAAAAGGCAGACCTGTTGCGGGCGATGGAGATCGTCACCCAACAGGAGCCGCACGGGCAGGAGGGCGAGCGGTTGGCGCGCGAGTAGTGTCACGGCGCCGCATTCAGGGGGAGCACATGGCGATCGACATCTGGGAGTGCGCGTTAGGGTTCATGGACGCCCAGATCCTGCTCACAGCGGAGGAACTCGGGATATTCACACTCCTGGAAGAACGGCCGCAGACGGCCGAGGCCCTGGCTCGGGCCACCGGCCTACCGCAGGACTCTGCCACCCGGCTCCTCACGGCGCTCTGCGCCCTGGGACTCGTGGTCAAGGGAACCGACGGATGCTTCTGCAACGGGCCGGAGGCGTCGCAGATGCTGGTGCCGGGCAAGCCCGGGTACATCGGCACCATGTTCCACCATTTACGCGAGGACCTCTACCCGCTGTGGGGGTTCTTCAAGGAGACGCTGGTGGAGGGCACCGCGCAGTGGCAGCGCGCCTTTCGGGGTCAGCCCCCGCCCACCGAGGAGATGTACTCGGACCCCGAGAGGCTGCAGGCATTCATGGATGGCATGCACGCCATCTCCTACGGGCCCGCCCTGGAGTTCGCCCGGGCGGCGCCCGAACTCTCCAACGTGCGCACCATCGTCGATGTTGGCGGCGCCAGCGGCGCGTTCGTCATCGCGCTGGCCCAGGTGTTCCCCGGGTTGCGCGGCGTCGTGGTGGACTTGCCCCAGGTGCGGCCGATCACCGAGGCCTATGCGGCGCGCGCCAGCCTGGACGGCCGGATCACGTTCCACGCCGCCGACTTTTTCCACGATCCCCTGCCCCAGGACGCCGACGCCTATGCCCTCGGCTACATCCTGCACGACTGGAGCACCGAGCAGGGCTCGCGCCTCCTCGCCCGGGTCGCGGAGGCGGCCCCTTCCGGCGCACTCCTCATCGTCGCCGAGTACCTGCTCGCGGACGATCGCTCGGGGCCCCTCTTTGTGGCACGCAGCGACCTGAACATGATGGTGGCGGCCAGAGGGCGCGAGCGCACGGCGCGGGAGTACATGGACTGGATCGCGCGATTCGGCTTTCGGACGGAGCGCGTCCAACCCACCCACGCCGACAAGCAGTTCATCATCGCCCGAAAGACCTAGGGCCCCGGGTTCCCGGAGGCCGACGGCGCGCGAACGCCCCCATCCTGCAGCCCAGGATGGGGGCGTTCGCTGGCGGATGGCCGGGCGCACGCATCTGCCCGGCGCCTGTCTAGCCGTTGATGATCTCGCCGCCGTTGGGGTGCAACACCTGGCCCGTGATGTACGACGAATCGGCCGAGGCCAGGAACACGAACGACGGCGCCACCTCGTCGGGCTGACCCGCGCGGCCCATCGGCTGCGTGGAGCCAAAGGTCTCCACCTTTTCCTCGTCGAACGACGCGGGGATCAGCGGCGTCCAGATCGGCCCGGGCGCCACGGCGTTCACCCGGATGCCCTTCTTGGCCAGGTTGGTGGCCAGCGACCGCGTGAACGCCACGATGGCGCCCTTGGTCGAGGCATAGTCGATGAGCGTCGGGTTGCCGCGGTAGGCCGTCACCGAGGTGGTGTTCACGATCACCGCGCCCTCGCCCATGTGCTCCAGGGCGGCCTGGGCGAACCAGAAATAGGCATAGATGTTCGTGCGGTACGTGCGCATCAATTGTTCCGTGCTGATATCCGTCAGCGATTCCTGGGGAAACTGCACGGCGGCGTTGTTCACCAGGATGTCCAGGCGGCCCAGGTCGCGCACGGTGTCGGCGACCGCCTGGCGGCAGAACGCCTCCTCGGCGACGTCGCCCGCGATGAGGATGCAGCGACGCCCGGCCTCCTCGACGAGCTCCTTGGTGTGCTGAGCGTCTTCGTGCTCGTCATAGTAGACGATGGCCACGTCGGCGCCCTCTTTGGCATAGCCGATGGCCACCGCGCGGCCGATGCCGCTGTCGCCACCGGTCACCAGCGCCACCTTGTCCGCCAGCTTGCCGCACCCCCGATAGTTGCGCATCTCGTCCTCTGGCTGGGGGCGCATCTCCTCGGTCGTTCCGGGCTGCTCCTCCTGGCTCTGGGGCGGCCTCTGCCGCTTTTCCTTCTGCTCACTCATGGATCACCTTCCTCCCGATCATCATCATCCACGGCCACGCTTTTGTCCGCCTCGCTCAGAACGGTGTTCGCCGGCGGCGTTCTGGGAGGCGTTCGAGGTGCAGGTCGGCCGCTCGCCCGCGGAACAAGACGCCCACCAAGAGGCCGAACACGAACCCGCCAATGTGCGCCCAGTAGGCCACGCCGGCCGTCTGCGCGGTGGGTGCGCCCAGGCTGGCGATGCCGTTAAAGAACTGCAACACCGCCCACACGCCTATGAACAGGATAGCAGTCACCCGAGTGACCAGGAGGGGAAAGATGCCCACCAGCACCATGAGCCGCACCCGCGCCGCCGGGAACATCACCACGTACGCGCCCAGGGCGGCCGCCAGGGCGCCGCTGGCGCCTACGCTCGGAATCGAGGCCCCGGGATCCGACAGCACCTGGGCGGCCACGGCCACGATGCCGCCCAGCAGGTAAAAGACCAGAAAGCCCAGATGCCCCAGCGCGGCCTCGACGTTATCGGCAAAGATCCACAGGAACAGCAT
>JAAZBQ010000466.1 GCA_012513725.1 Chloroflexota bacterium | reverse complement strand
CCGTCGCGTATCCCCGGCCGGCGATATAGTCCCGCAGCGTGGCGGTGGTCGGCTCCGCCAGGATCTCGGGGATCAGGTGGCTGGCAATGCGCACGGGATGCCCTTTCCGCCCGCCGTGGGCCGGGATGACGATCTCGCCCTCGGCCTCCAGCAGGCGCCGGACCGTCTCGGGCTGCGTCAGCGGCTGGTCGCCGGGGAGCAGGAAGAAACGTGGCGACCGCACGTGGGCGATCCCGACCCGCACCGAGGAGAACATCCCCTCTGCATAGTCGGGGTTCGTGACGCACTCGACCCCTTCGCAGCCGGCCAGGAGTTCGCGCACGCGCTCCTCCTGCCAGCCGACGACGACGATCACGCGCTCGCAGAACGGTGCGAGGCTGGCGACGCTGGCCTCGATGACCGTCCGGTCGCCCAGCGGCAGCGCCATCTTGAAGCGTCCCGCCCGCCGCGACATCCCGGCCGCCAGCACCACGCCGTCACATCGGTTCATGGTCGCCCACTCCTCGCGCCCCGGCCCTACCGCGGCAGGTACGCCTTGGGGAACTTGGCCATCACCGTATAGTTGGGGTCCACGACGTTGGCGATGCGCATGGTGCCCACCTGGGCGTTCAGCTGCCAGGCTTCCTCGCGGTCAAAGCCGTATCCCTCCACCAGCCAGCGCAGGAGCTCCATCTGCGCCAGGCACATGCAGTCCCACAGGGGGCGCGTGGAGCCGGCCACCATGATGTGCGTGGCATCCTCCATCCGTGGCCACTCGGCCGATACCCCCTTGAGCACCTCCACCCGGAGGGTGATCTCGGCGGTGACCTCGGCGGCGGTGCCGTTCAGCTCGCCGTCCGACTGAAAGGCGTGCACGTCGCCATACGACAGGTAGGCGCCGCGCACCCACACCGGCAGGTACAGCGTGGTGCCCTCGTGGGTGTCGGGCGAATCCATGTTGCCCCCGTACTCGCCCGGGGTGAGCGTGGGCTCCACCCGGCCGTAGCGGGGGGCCACGCCGATGGAGCCGATGAACGGGTGCATCGGCACGGTCACGTGCTTCACCCGGCTGTTGGGCAGGTCCAGCGAACCCGTCTGCGCCTCGAGGTCCAACTTCCAGCGGTACCAGATCTCGGGGATCGGGTCATTGTACAGCAGACGCCGGCCGGGGCCCTCGCCGGTGAGGGAGCCAAAGTTGGGCCCCTGCCGCGAGGGCGCCCAGTCGCGGGAGACGCGGATGCGCTGGATCTCCACCGCCAGGAGGTCGCCGGGCTCGGCGTCCTCGACGTACAGGGGCCCCAGCACGGGGTTGGACTCGCGCAGTTCCGTATCGTCGCGCCGTTCCTTCATCTCGTCGGGGAGCGGGTTGCCCTCGGCGTCCTGGCCCCAGGCGTCCCGGGTCTCGGCGATCACCACGTCGCCACTTCGGATGCGGAGCGCCGGCTCGTGGGGGCCAAAGGTATAGTAGAACATCTGGGGTTCCAGGCGATGCGTTGCCATGGGGCCTCCCTTCTCGGTGCGGTGAGTGCCTACGCCTGTGGCGACTGCGCCAGGGCCAGTTCGCGGAGGATCTCCGTCTGCCCCAGGTGGTAGGACTCGTGCCAGTACATGAAAAAGACCATGTAGCCCTTGGTGACGGGGCCCATGAAGGACTGCACCTCCTCGGCGAGCAGGTCGTCGCTCACCGTGGGGAGGGCGGTCGCCAGGGCTTCCTCGCCGCGCTCCAGCAGGGTCAGGATCTCTTCCAGCCGCAGGACGCCCTCGCCTTCCTCGCAGATCGGCTCGGAGCCGTATCCGTAGCGTTTGACCTGCGCCTCGGTCAGTAGCGGCGGCTGGCCGAGGTAGTCGAGGGCCTCGTGCCGCGAGGTGGCCATGTGGCCCAACACCCAGTTCATGCAGTTGCCCGGCACCGAGGGCTGCAGGAGCGTGTCCTCGTGGCTCAGGCCCTCGACCGCCGCCTTGGCCCGCTGGGTGTTAAAGCCGAGGCCGCGAATGAGGTCTTGACGGGTGATCATGGAACCTCCTGTTCTGCGAACGATGGAGACCGCATCGGATGGCCGCATGGTACTCGCTGCGCGTCGCCCTGTCACGCGCCGGGGCACCTACTCCCAGGAAAAGCCCGGCCCCTGGGGTAGGCCCACGCAGCCGTCCTCCAGGCGCATCGGCGAATCCGGGGCCACCAGCCCCGTCTCGGCGTAGATCAGCGTGGGCGCACAGGCCATCACGTTCATGTGGGCCGCGTTGGAGCCATGGGAGGCATAGGGCACGTTGAACGCATCGGCCAGGGCGGCCACCTCCAGGAGCACCGTGGGCCCGCCCGAGCGCCGCAGGTCGGGCTGGACGATATCCAGTGCGCCTCGCCGGAAAAAGCGCCCGAACTCCTGGACCGCGTAGAGGTTCTCTCCGGTGGCCACCGGGATGTCCAGCGCGGCGGCCAGTTCCGCATAGCCGTCGATGTCGTCGGAGGCGATGGGCTCCTCCCACCAGTAGACGCCCAGATCCTCAAAGGCCCTCCCCCGCCGCAGCGCCTCGGCGGTGGTCAGCGACTGGTTGGCGTCCACCATGATCCGCACCTCGCGGCCCACGCCCTGGCGCACCACCTCGATGCGCCGTAGGTCCTCCTCCAGCGTCGGGTAGCCCACCTTGACCTTGACGGCGCGAAAGCCCTGATCGACTGCCCGGGAGCAGATGGCCTGCACCTCGTCGTCGGCGTAGTTCAGCCAGCCCACCATGGCGTAGGCCGGGATGCGCTCGTGGACCGCGCCCCACAGCTGCCAGCAGGGCACGCCGTGCGCCTTGCCGAGGAGGTCCCACAGCGCGGTGTCGACTGCGGAAATGGCCATGGCGGCCAGCCCGGTGTAGCCGATGTACTCGGTTTCCCGGAGCATGGCCTGGTGGGTGCCGCGCACGCAGGCGGGGTCGGTGCCCACGACGACGGGCCGCAGGACCTGCTCGATGAACGTCGCCAGGGCCTGCGGCGCGCCGGCGATGCGGCCGAACGAGCAGTCGCCGTGCCCGGAGACGCCGGTGTCGGTCTGCACCACCACCTCCACGCCTCCGGCGCCCGGCAGGGCCTGCAGGGCGTCGCGAATCGGGCGGGGACTCCCCTGGCGCGGGCGGGCCTGAACCTGTACGGCGGTGACACGCATGATGATCCTCCTCGGCCGGCACGATGGCCGGCATATGGGGCTCTCGCTACAGCAGGCCGCGATATCCCGGCAGGCGGTGGAAGGTGATACGGTTCGCGTCGTGGTACGAGTGCGCGCCGCGATAGGCGGTGCGCACCAGGTAGATCAGGTCCTCCCCATCGAACTGCCAGTCGACGTACTGAAAGCCGGTGCGCTGGAGGGAATCTTCCCAGGGCAGCCCGGAGTCGTCCTCCAGGAGCGTGCGCACGTGGCGCCAGTGGCGCAGGTCCTCCGAGGCGTGCAGCGAGAGGACGTTCCGCTGGGTGGGGCAGGTAGGGTCCGTGTTATTGTTCGAGAGCGTCAGATACAGGCCGGTCTGCGGGTCGCGGCGAATGGTGAACTTGGTCATCCCGCCGGGCAAGGTGACATAACCCGCCTCGGGGTCGAACCGCAACGCGCGTCCCTCGTCCGCGATGCGGACCATGGCCGCCACGTCGACCCACGGCGCCGAGTTGAAGCGCAGGATGTTCCACAGCGTCCCGTCGGGCGCCTGGACGGCGTTGCCCTCCAGCCAGCCGGGCCGGGGCATCTCGCGCCACCGCTCGGGCAGCCACTCGCGGCGGAAGGGCAGGGGGCTGGACATCGTCCACGACTCGGCGCGGAGCAGGTCGGCGTCCTCGGAGGCCGAGATCACCAGCGCCTGGAACCCCGTTCCCCACTCGCAGGGCGTGCAGTCCTCGAACGCGCGGTACAGCCTCCCCCCGGCCCAGAGCACCGGCACGGGGGCGCAGTGATAGTTGGGAGGCTGACGGCCGGGCCCGCCGGCGAACAGCAGGCCGGTGTCGGCGTCCAGGGGGCGGGTCCACGTGCTACCGCCGTCGTCGGAGCGGCGGATGACGATGGAGCCATAGTGCGCCGAAACGCCCAGGAGGTAGACGGCTCCGCCGTGGGAGAACAGCCCGCTCCAAAAGGCGCCGGCCAGGTGGGTGATGCGGCTCCAGTGCGCGCCGCCGTCCTCCGAGCGGTAGACGGTGGTGAGGAACTCTTCCCCCTCGTGGTTCAGCGGAGCGCCGGGCCCGAAATAGTCGTGGGTAGCCAGCAGTCGCCCGTCGGCCAGCCGCAGGAGGCTGGGGCTGCCGAGGTAGCAGTCCGTGGAGGCATCCTGGTAGGCGACGGGCGTCCAGGGTTGCTGCGCGGCGGTGCTTTCCTTCATGGGCGCCATTGTACCCGGCAGGGGAGGGCTGTCCAGCATCCGCGGCCTCCCCTGCCTCCCCGTGGGCGCCATTTGACACTCCCGGCGACGGCGGGTACAATTCGTGAAGAAATGCACAAAGTCAGGGGATGAGGTCGCATGATCGATTGGGTCATCACAACGAACTTGGCGCGCTGCCGGGACTGCTATCGCTGCGTGCGCACCTGCCCGGTCAAGGCGATCCGGGTGGCGAACGGCCAGGCTCAGATCGTGCCGGAACTGTGCATCGCTTGCGGATCCTGCGTCCGCGCCTGCCCACAGGAGGCCAAGGTCGTCCGCGATGACCGCGCCGCCGTCCAGGAGGCCATCCGCACCGGGTACCGGGTGGTGGCGAGCGTGGCCCCTTCGGCGCCAGCCTTCTTTGGCGTTCGGGTCTTCGCCCAGATGGAGGCGGCGTTGCAGGCGCTGGGGTTCTCCGCCGCCGGCGAGACGGCCTATGG
>JAAZBQ010000052.1 GCA_012513725.1 Chloroflexota bacterium | reverse complement strand
GTGCAGTACTTTTCGATGAGGTCCGGGCGCTTGCGGAACCACCAGTTGTACTCGGAGTTGTGCCCGCTGGACTCGGTGACATAGTACCCGAGCTGCAGGAACATCTCGTTGCGCACCTGCTCCTCGTCATAGATCTCCGGCGTGAGCACCGCTTCACGAATCAGGGGGTAGGCGTCCTCCCCGTTCCAGCGATAGTCCAGGTAGAACGACTGGTGGTTGATGCCGGCGGAGACGTAGGTGATCTCTTCGTACGGCGCCCCGATCCAGCGGGCCAGCATCATGGCCGTCCCCTGGACGCTGTGGCAGAGCCCCGTCACCTGCACATCGGTCTCCCGCTGCATCGCCCGGCAGAGCATGGCCATGGGGTTCGTGTAGTTCAGCAGGATGGCGTTGGGGCAGTAGCGCTCCATGTCGTGGCAGATGTCCAGCATCACCGGGATGGTGCGCAGCGCCCGGAACACGCCCGAGGGGCCGCGGGTGTCGCCGACGTTGATGTCCACGCCGTACTTTTTGGGGATCTCGATGTCGTAGCGCCAGATGTCCACCCCGCCGGCCAGGATGGTGCAGATGACGGCGTCGGCGTCCTTGAGGGCCTCGGCGCGGTCCTGGGTGGCGATCACCTTGGCCGGGCGCTTGCCCTCGGCCACGATGCGGTCCACGGCCCGCTTGATATAGTCCAACCGCTCGGGGTCGATGTCCATGAGCGCCAGGGTGGCGTCCTGAAGGAGGGGGTAGGTGAGGATGTCGTTCACCAGCTTGCGGGTAAAGCCAAAGCTCCCCGCACCGATAAAGGCGATCTTGGTCATGGCGCCGGTTCCTCCGATGGGTGATGGCAAGGCGAACTGCGGGGAGCATAGCACAGGCGGAAGGGAAATGCGAGGGCGTCGCGTGGTCCGCGCGCAGAGAGAGGAGCCTCGTCGCGCCGGTCGCGGTTCGTGCCAATGGCACTTGACATGAACGCCCCTCCCGCGCATAATCCCGGCGCCTCCTGCTATGCCATCTGTCTACGTCGACGCAAGCCGCCGTGGCCCGTGCCATCCGCTCTACGAGGAGTGAATCCATGACCCAAGAAGCCACAGCAGCCGCCACCATCGATCGGGTCGAACGTCGCCTCGCCGACCTGCACAAGGACGCGCTGCTGAACTCTCAGCGTGACCGGCTGAACGCCACGGACCGACTGCTCGCCGACCTCTCTCAGAAGACGGCTAGCCTGCGGTCGCGGGGATACTGCTACAAGGGGCACCTCGAGGAGCAGATCGCCGAGGCCGCCGAGCGCTGGCCCGCGCTGCGCACCCAGGCGGCCGAAGCGATCGAGTCCCAGGTGCGCAGCCTCCAGCCCGAGATCACCCGGTGCGAAGCCGAGGTGCGACGCCTCCAGTCGCTCAAGTCGCAGCCGCTCAGCGCCGCCCAGCAGGCGATCGGCCGGGCGGAGGGCCAGGTCCAGGCCGCCGAGCGGCGGATCCGGGCAGCCCAGCAGGCCGTCGAGAGCGTCTACAGCGGCCTGTACAGCGCGCTGCAGACGCTATCCCGCGAGATCCAGGGCTGCGAGCGCATCTACGACTGGCTCGAGGGGGCCTCCTTTGCCGTAGAGCCGGGCGAGAGCCTGGTGGCCGCCACCGAAGGGCGGCTGATGCAGGGCAACGGGCAAGTGGAGGGGATCCTCTTTCTCACCGATCGGCGCATGCTGTTCGAGCGCCGCGAAAAGGTGGCCAAGAAAAAGATCCTGTTCATCACCACCGAGTCGGAACTGGTCAAGGAGCTCCGCTGGCAGGCGCCACTGGAGGATCTGGAGAGCGTCGACGCCAGCGAGGCGCGCAAGGCGCTGATCATCAAGCGGGAGACGCTGGCGGTGATGCCCCGGAGCGGGGCGTCCGCATCACCGGCAGAGTTTGAACTCAAGACCGATTCCGATGGCTGGCGCGCCCAGATGCTGCGCTGCCAGACTGGCGAGATCGCCACTGAGCGCCTGGGCGGCGCGCCCGAGGTCCCCGAGTACGTGGTGCCGGCCAAGTGCCCCACCTGCGGCGGCGGACTGCGCCGGGCGGGCCGCATCCGCGGGGTCTCTTCGATCTCGTGCGACTATTGCGGGGCGACGGTGGTGCTGGAGCGCGCCACCGACCAGGCATAGGCCGCATCCTCAGTGCGGGTGTTGACACGGCCGTCGGCGCCCCATACAATGAAAGCAGTGGCGAGACACATTACCGTACGGAGGGGAGGTGAGCAGAGTGGCAATGCGCAAATCAATGGCAGGCATCACAATGCGCTTGTCGCAGCACGCTCACCGCTCGCCCGGGCGGTAGTTCCAGGCGGCTGACCGCCTGAGCATCAGACGTCCACTCCCCGCGGCGCTCCACGC
>JAAZBQ010000465.1 GCA_012513725.1 Chloroflexota bacterium | reverse complement strand
GCTGCCCGGCGCGGGCCACGGCTTGCGGACACAGAGAGGAACGCGCTTCGATGTTCGAGATCGGATTCCTGGGCACCTCCGCGTCGGCCCCCTCGGTCGAGCGGGGGCTGTCATCCCTCGTGCTCCTATATCGCGAGCACCGCTTCATGATCGACTGCGGCGAGGGCACCCAGCGCCAGCTGCTGCGCAGCGGCCTGGGCTTTCGCAAGCTGGACAAGATCCTGCTCACCCACGGCCACCTGGATCATATCCTCGGCCTGGGCGGCCTCGTGTCCACCTTTTCGCGCTGGGAGTCCATCTCCACCATCGATATCTATGGGGGCGGCTGGGCGCTGCAGCGGGTTGAGGACCTCATGCACGTGGTGCTGCGCGGCGACGAGGTGGATATGGCCGTCAACCTCGTCGAGGTGCAGCCGGGGCCCATCTGGCAGGACGGCACGATGACCATCTCGGCCATCCCGGTGATCCACCGCGGCCCCGGGTGCTTTGGCTACGTGTTCGAGGAGGCCTCCCGGCGCCCCTTCCTGGCCGAAAAGGCCGAGCGCCTGGGGGTGCCCAACGGCCCCGAGCGGCGCCTCCTCGTGCAGGGGCAGGCGATCACCCTCGCCGATGGACGCGTGGTGGAGCCGGAGGAGGTGCTCGGCGAGGAGGAGCGCGGCACCAAGTACGTCCACATCGGCGACGCCGGGGCCACCGCCAACCTCGTGGAGCCCTGCCGCGAGGCCGATGCTCTGGTGATCGAGGCCACCTACGCCTCCGACGAGGCCGACATGGCCGCCCGGTTCGGCCACCTGACGGCGACGCAGGCCGCCGAGCTGGCCCGCGAGGCGAACGTCGCCCACCTGTTCCTCGTGCACATCTCCCGGCGCCACAACGCCCGGGACCTGCTCCGCGAGGCCCGGGCCATCTTCCCGAACACCGTCGTCCCCCGGGATCTGGACCAGTACCGCATCAGCAAGCGCAAGGTGGAAAGGACGGCCCGCGAGCGTGGACGTTAGGGGATTCCTGCAGGCGGCGGAGGAGCGGGGGTGGTTGCAGCGGGTGGCCACGCCCGTATCGCCGCGGCTGGAGATGGCCCGCCTGATCCACGCCCTTGGCGAGGAGTTGACCCTGTTCGAGGCCGTCGAGGGGTGGCCCTCCGGTGTGGTGGCCGGGTTGTGTGGGAGGCGGCGGAACCTGGCCCTGGCGTTGGGTGTCGACGAGCAGACCCTGCTCGCCACCCTGGTCGCCGCCCTTCGCGCGCCCAGCCCCCTCGAGGAGGTGGCCACGGCGCCCTGCCAGGAGTGCGTCGTCGAGGCGGTGGATCTCGGGGCGCTGCCGGTGCTCACCCATTTTGCCGAGGACGGCGGCCCCTATGTCACCTCCGGCGTGCTGATCACCCGCGACCCCGAGCGGGGGCCCAACGCCGCCTACCACCGGCTGATGCGGGTGGGCCCGCGGTCGTTCACCGCCCGCCTCGTCGAGGGCCGTGGCACCCACCGCGCCTGGGCCCGGAGCGGCGGCGACCTGCCGGTGGCCGTGTGCATCGGCGCGCCGCTGAACGTGCAACTGGCCGCGGCCATGTCGCCCGAGCCGGGCGTGGACGAACTCCGCATCGCCTCTGCCCTGGCGCCCACGCCCGTGGTGCGCGCCCTGGGGTCCGATCTCCTGGTGCCCGCCGAGAGCGAGATCGTCCTCGAGGGGCGCCTGACCCACGACCTCGGCGATGAGGGCACCTTTGTGGACCTCACCCGCACCCGCGACGTCGTGCGACAGCAGCCCTACCTCATCGTGGAGCGCATCACCCACCGGCGGGAGCCCCTCTACCAGGCGCTCCTCCCCGGGGGGATGGAACACAAACTCTTGATGGGCCTGCCCCGCGAGCCGACCATCTATGAGGCGGTGAGCGCCGTCTGCGAGTGCACGAACGTGGCGATGACGCCCGGCGGCGGGTACTGGCTCCACGCCGTCGTCCAGATCCGCCCCCTCGGCCCGGAGGACGGGCGACGGGCCATCGAGGCCGCCTTCCGGGGGCACACTTCCCTCAAGCACGTCGTCGTCGTCGACGAGGACGTGGACCCCACCGACCCGGCCGCCGTCGAGTGGGCCATCGCCACCCGTTTCCAGGCCGACCGCGACCTGGTAGTGCTCGAGGAGCAGCCCTCCAGCAGCCTGGATCCCTCCGCCCGGCAGGTGCCCGGCGAAAAGGCCCGCACCGCCAAGATGGGGCTGGACGCCACCCGGCCCTGGGGCGCCGATCCCCGGGCCTACGAGGTGGTCGAGTACGAGCCGGTGGACCTAGCGCGCTATACGATCCGGGGGGACGCATCGTGACCGTGCGCCTGGAACCCGAGGAACAGGCCATGCTGGCGGGGGCCGAGGGGCCCGCCGTGCGCAAGGCGATGGAGATCGTCGTGACGCTGGGGCGCATCTATGGCGCCGAGCGGCTGGCGCCGGTGGGCAGCGTGCAGGTGGCCGGGGTGTCCTACCGGAACCTCGGCGACGCGGGGCTCGATTTCCTGCGCGACTGGGCGGACCAGGGCGCCCGGGTGCGGGTGCCCACCACGCTGAACCCCGCCGGCATGGACCTCGATGCCTGGGCCGAGATGGGCATCTCGGAGACCTTTGCCCGCCGGCAGCGCGAGGTGATCGCGGCCTACACGCGGATGGGCATCGCGCCCACCTGCACGTGCACCCCGTACCTGGTGGGCAACGTGCCCGGCTACGGAGAGCACATTGCCTGGAGCGAGTCCTCGGCCGTGTGCTATGCGAACGCCGTCCTCGGGGCGCGCACCAATCGCGAGGGCGGCCCCAGCGCCCTGGCCGCGGCGGTGTGCGGGCGCACGGCGGCCTACGGGCTGCACATCGAGGAGGCGCGGCGCGCCACCCATCGCGTGCGCGTCACCTGCCCCGTGCGCGAGCCGTGGGAGTACGCCGCCCTCGGCTATTGGGTGGGCGGCCAGGTGGGCGGCGGCGTCCCCTACTTTCAGGGGCTGGACCTGCCCCCGGTGACGGCGTCGTCCGTGGCCGGAGAGCCGGTCGTCGAGTCCTCCACCCACGATATCCTCAAGCTCATGGGAGCGGCCCTGGCCTCCAGCGGGGCGGTGGGCCTCTACCACGTCGAGGGCTGCACGCCAGAGGCGCGCATTCGGAACGATCTCTTGCCCCCCGGCGTCCAGGACCTGACGGTCGATTCCCTGCAGCCGGCCATCGACGCGCTGAACGCCCCGATCCAGGACATTGACCTGGTGGTCATCGGCTGCCCCCACGCCTCCCTCGGTGAGCTACGCGCCGTGGCCGACCTTCTGCGCGGCCG
>JAAZBQ010000464.1 GCA_012513725.1 Chloroflexota bacterium | reverse complement strand
GTAGCCCGCCTCGTGGTCGTGCATGTTTGCCACGGTGGTGAGCAGGATCATCATGGGGAAATCGGGCGGCGAGAACTGAAAGAACTCGGGCAGCGCCTCGCGGATCAGCGGGTCGCGGAACCGCGCGGCGAAGGAGGTCACCGAATCGTCGCGCCAGCGCAGGATGGGCAGCAGCACCGGGAACACGCCCTGGCCGAGGGCCAGCATCTCCTGGGCGTCGCTCGGCGTGAGGTCGACCGGGAGCTCCATGCGCCGGAACTGCCGGATGGCGTCGGTGAGGTCATCGATGAGGCGCCGGTCGCCGGGGGCCAGGGCCAGGAGGTGCGCCTCCAACCGGTCGACGTCGGTGTACAGGTGGAGCGCCCGGCCGTCGCGGCCCTCGTAACAGGAGAACTCTTCATAGTAGTGGATCGGCCGGTGCTCCAGGACGCCCAGCTCCTCCCAAAGGCGGTGGCTCTTGGACGCCGGATGGGTGCCGGTGAGGTAGCGGATCGCCCCATCAAAGGTGTAGCCCTGCCGTCGCCAAGACGTACACAGGCCGCCGGGGATGGTGTGCTGCTCGAGGACCACGGTGTCGTACCCGTTCATCCGCGCATAGCACCCGGCAGAGAGGCCGGCGACGCCGCCGCCGATGATCACGAGCCTCCGTGCGGGCATGGGCAGCCTCCCGTGAAAGCGGTCGCTCAGCCCGCCTGCAGGAACGCCACCAAGGCCGCCAGGAGCAGGGCCGCCGCGGTGATGCCATAGATGATCCAGCGCGCGTACACTCGATCCATGATCCTCTCCCGTTCGCCCTCAGGCCATCTCGTAGAGTTCCGAGTGGATGTTCTGCATCGGCACGCCCGCCCGCTGCAGGGCGGGTTCCACGGCGTTCAGCATCGGCAGCGGCCCGCAGAGGAGGCAGGGCCACTCGGCGCGGTCCTCCGGCAGGTGCCGATCCAGCACCTCGGTAGTGATATAGCCGACCTCCCCCTCCCAGCCCTCCGGGGGGCGCTCGAGGACGTGGATCACCCGCAGGTTGAGGCGCTCCTGCATCGCCTCCAGTTCCTCGCGAAAGATCACCTCGTCCCAGGTGCGGCTGCCGTAGAACATCATGATCGGCCGCTCGTCGCCCCGGTCGGCCAGGGTGCGGAGGATGCTGCGGAACGGCACCACCCCCACGCCGCCGGCCAGGAAGACGAACCCCGGCGCGTCGGTGTGGGCGTCGGCGCCAAAGGTGCCATAGGGGCCGTCCACGTACACCCGAGAGCCGGGCGGGATGTCCTTGACCGTGGAGGTAAAGTCCCCCAACTCGCGGATGGTGAACTGCAGGTCGTCATAGTGCGCCTCGGACGAGGAAAAGGAAAAGGGGTGCTCCATGATGGAAAACGCCGAGCGCCGGACCTTGAGCCAGGCGAACTGGCCGGCCTGGAACGAGAGCCCGTCGTGGCCGACGGGATCCAAGGTGACGGTCCAAGCGTCGCCGCGCTCGGGGAGCACCTCGCGCACCTCGTAGGGCTGGCCGCTGATCGACAAGGGCTTGAGCACCCGGAGGTACACCAGCATCCCGGCCCACACGACGGCCAGCACGATCCACAGCACCTGCTGCGCCGGGGCGGAGGTGTGGTAGCGCACACCAAAGATGTGGACAAAGGCCAACACCAGGGCGAGGATGGCGAACACGCCGTGGAGCGCCTTCCACGGCTCGTACTTGAACCCCAGGGGCTTGCGCCGCACCGAGGTGATGATCAGGAGCACCGCAGCAAGGAGGGCCAACACGCCGGCCCGGGCCCGCCCGGGGGCGGTGAAAATGTTCAGGAGCCGCAGGGTGTAGGGGTTCTGGAAAAAGAGGATGAGGGGATGGGCCACCACGAACCCCAGGGAAACCAGCGAGAGGCGGTGGTGAAAGTAGTACAGGGTGTCCATCGGAAAGGTCTCGGCGACGAACGGCAGCCTGGCGGTGGGAATGAGCTGCACGCCCATCAGCGAGAGGCCAATGTACCCGAGCCCCACGGAGAACTCGCGCCAGAACTGGCGCCCCGGCGGGCGCGGCCCGATGAGCATGATGAGGAGCGGGGCCAGCACCAGCAGTGCAAACACCGCGAGACCGATTGCTGCCCGGGTGGTCCTGCGCATCGCGATCCCCCTGTCTGTCGTTGGCGTAAGCGCCTCGGCAGGCCGTCTTTCCGCAGGATTATCGCAGGTGTCGCCGCCGGCGTCAATGCGTGCAGGGGGAGAGGAGGGGATGGATGGGATGTTTCGACAGGATTTACGAGATTGCTGGACAGGATTGACAAGATTTCTGGACAGGATTAACAGGATATACAGGATTGATCCTCGAGGGCGTCGCAAAGGACCTCCGCCGCCCTCCCTCCCGAGCCT
>JAAZBQ010000463.1 GCA_012513725.1 Chloroflexota bacterium | reverse complement strand
TCGTCGCGATCGTCATAGAGCACCTCGTACCCGGCCCCCTGCAGCCGCGCGTACAGCGCCTCGGCGGCCTCGACGACCACGGGGTTGTTCGTGCCGACCGAGACGATGTGCACCTGCAGCGGAGCGATGCTCACCGGCCACACAATGCCCTGCTCGTCGTGATGCTGCTCGAGGACGCAGGCCAGCAGACGCCCCGCGCCGATGCCATAGCAGCCCATCACCAGGGGCTTGGCCGCCCCGTCGCGGTCCAAATAGTCGGCGCCCATGGTCTCCGAGTACTTGGTGCCGAGCTTGAAGACGTGGCCAACCTCGATGCCCCGGGTGACCTGCAGGGTCCCGCCGCAACGCGCGCAGCGGTCGCCGGCCCGCGCCAGGGCGATGTCCGTGACCAGGTCCGCCTGCATGTCGCGGGGATAGTTCACGTTCTGCAGGTGGTAGCCGGCCTCGTTGGCCCCGGCGACATAGTTGTTGCCCGTACGGATGGAATCGTCCGCCACCACCCGCACGCCCTCGGCCCGCAGCCCCACCGGAGACGCATACCCCGCCACGATCCCCGCGGCGCGCAGCTCCTCGTCGGTCGCCGGGTGCAGTTCGGCGCCGCCCAGGGCGTTGGAGAGCTTGAGCTCGTTCACCTCCAGGTCGCCGCGGATCACGGCAAAGACGATCTCGCCCTCGCCCGTGGCATAGAACACCGCCTTGAGGGTCTGCTCCTCGCCGACGCCCAGCAGGCGGGCCACCGCCTCGATGGAGGTGGTATCCGGCGTGGGCACCTTTTCCAGGGGCTCCTCGGGGCCCTGTACCCCCTGCCCCTTGTCCAGGAGGGCCGCTTCGGCGTTCGCCGCATACTGGCACTGGGGGCAGAGCACCAGGGTGTCCTCGCCGGCCTCGTTCACCATGATGAACTCGTGGGAGTCCGAACCGCCCATGAACCCCGTAGAGGCCTCTACAGGCACCACATCCAGGCCACAACGGCGAAAGATGCGCAGGTACGCGTCGTACATCCGCGGGTAGTAAGCATCCAGATCCGCGGGATCGGCGTGAAAGGAGTAGGCGTCCTTCATGGTGAACTCGCGCACGCGGATCAGCCCGCCACGGGAGCGCGGCTCGTCGCGGAACTTGGTCTGGATCTGGTACACCACCAGGGGCAGTTGGCGATACGAGTTCACCAGCCGGCGCGCCAGATCGGTGACGGCCTCCTCGTGGGTCATCGCCAGCACCATGGGGTGCTCGGTGCGATCGGTGAAGCGCAGGAGGGAGGGGCCCGGCGCCGGGGCATCGTAGCGGCCCGATTCCTGCCACAGGTCGGCGGGCTGCACCACCGGCATCAGGATCTCCTGGCCGTCCACGGCGTCCATCTCCTCGCGGATGATCCCCAGGATCTTGTGCAGCGCCCGCCAGCCAAGGGGCAGGTAGGAGTAGATGCCGGCCGCCAGCTGGGCGATCAGACCGGCGCGGAGGGAGAGCCGATGGCTGGCCATCTCGGCGTCGGCGGGGATCTCGCGCAGGGTGCGCGC
This sequence comes from Chloroflexota bacterium, assembly GCA_012513725.1. GTDB lineage: Bacteria > Chloroflexota > Anaerolineae > UBA1429 > UBA1429 > JAAZBQ01. Next base: position 2,920 of record JAAZBQ010000463.1, on the reverse strand, counting down.
AAAGAGCTTGGTCACTCGCATGGCTTCCTCCTGGAGGGTATGCGGATTGCGCAATCCGCAGCGCCCGGCGGGCGCGCGGCGCGGGTCGTGGGCCGTGACGCCCGAGTATAGCGTGTTCGCGCCGGGCAGGCAATCGACGCGCCCGCCGCGGCGCGCGCCCGGGTTGCGCGTTGACCCACTTGCCGGGCAGGGCTATGCTACCGAGAAATCCCGAAAGGAGCGCGGATGATCCTGAAAACCCTGGCCGTGGGAACGTTGGCCACCAACTGCTACATCCTGGGGTGCGAGGAGACGCATCGGGGGATGGTGATCGACCCGGGCGACGACGCGGAGGCCATCGCGGCATCGCTCGATGCCCTGGGCCTGACGGTGGAGTGGATCGCCCTGACCCACGCGCATTTCGACCACATTCTGGCCGCCCCCGCCCTGCGCGAGCGCACCGGCGCGCCGGTCGCCGTCCACGCCGCCGAAGCCGCGTGGCTGACCGATCCCCCCGCCCTCCTGCGCGTGTACGCGCCGGATGCTCCGGCCTTTACGGCCGATCGCACCCTGGCAGACGGCGATCGCCTGGAGGTGGGAACGCTGACCGTCGAGGTGTTGCACACGCCGGGGCACTCTCCCGGGGGCATCTCGCTCCACGTGGCGAGCGAGGGGGCGCTGTTTTGTGGCGACGCGCTCTTTCGCGAGGGGATGGGGCGCACCGACCTGCCAGGCGGCGAGGCGGACACCCTCCCGCGCAGCATTCGGGAACGCCTGTATGGCCTGCCGGAGGAGACAGTCGTCTACCCGGGCCACGGCCCCCAGACGACCATCGGCCACGAACGGTCGCGGAACCCCTGGGTGCGGCCCTAGCGGGAAAAGAACCGGTCGAGGAGATCCGCACCCTGCGGGCCCACCGCATAGGCCGTGAGATCCTGGATCTCGAGTGTCGTCGTCAGCGGGGAGACGACGACGATCTCCTCGCTGGCCGGATACAGTGCGCGTCCCGAGCCGATCCGCGAGGTGAGCCCCATCTCTACCGGAACGGCGCGCAGCCGTTCATCGAGCACGGCGGCCGCCACGTAGGAGACCGCACCCGGGTGTTCGGCGACGTACTGGGCCGCGGCCCGGTCGTTCGGCACCACCACCGCGGCGCTGCTCACCGGCCGACCGCCGAGCAGCGCGTCGTCAAAGATGCGCCGGCTGGTGGAGGAGTGATCCTGCACGACGATCTGGGGCACCCCGGCGCCCGCGCCCAGCCCGCTCCAATCCAGGGCATAGCCGGTGAACAGCGACACGAGTTCCGCCTGGGTGAGGGAGGACATCTCCTGGCTGGCGTGCACGATGACGGCCAGCCCGCTCTCGGCGACCGGCGTCACCTCCAGGGGCTGAAAGCCCTCCTCCTCGCGGTCCTCGTCGCGAAAGGCCTCGCCGTGGCGTCGCGTGACAATCGCCAGCTGCGCCTCGCCCTTGGCCACCATGCTCGCCGCTACCTCCGGCCCCGCCACGGTGATGTCAAAGATCACCTGCGGATGCGACTGCCGATGCGCCTCCGCCAGAGACCGCACATAGTCCTCGGTCGCCGAACACGCGGCGATACGGATGAAACTCGGCAGCTCGGCCTGCTCGGGCTCCACCGGGGCCTGGTCCACGGCACCCCACTCCAGCGGTGCGATCAGCGTCTCGCAGCCCGCAGACGCCACGACCACCATCACGATGGCGAGGAGTGAGGAGACTCGGTGCAGCCAAGCGGCCCGGTGGAGAATGTGCATCCCGTTACCCCTGCGAGAAGACCAGCGACGCTAACCCGAGTGCTCCCGCCGCCCAGCAATAGTAGGCGAACGGCCGCAGGCTGTGCTTGGTCAGCACGCGCAACAACACCCGAATCGCCAGATAGCCGCTGAGTGCAGCGGCCACAAAGCCCACCACCAAACACATGATGCCGTCCGGCCCCACACCGGCGCCCACCGCGTCGGCCACCGTCAGCAACGACGCCCCGGCAATGAGGGGCAGGCCGATGAGAAAAGAGTAGCGCGCCGCCGCGTCGCGGCTCAGCCCCGAGTAGAGCCCAGCAGCAATCGTCATCCCCGACCGCGAGATGCCCGGCGCGATGGCAAACGACTGCATAAACCCAATCAAGATCGCATCGCGCAGCCGCACGTCGGTCACCACGTTCGCCCCTCGGGCCAGGTAGGCACTGCCGAACAGCACGAGCCCCGTCACCAGGAGCAGCAGGGAGACTGCCAGCGGCGAGTGAAACAGCATCTCGAACAAATCGCCGAGCACGCAGCCCAGCACAGCCCCCGGCACCGCGCTGACCACGATGAGCCAGGCCAGCCGGGCCTCGGGCGTGACAATGCGGCGCTGGCGGACGCTCTGGAGCCACGCGCCGGCCAACGTCACAATGTCACCCCAGTAAAAGATCACCACGGCCACCAGCGTGCCGAGGTGTACGACGGCATCAAAGGACAGGTGCGGCTTGGACCAGCCCAGCGCCCAGGGAACGAGCACCAGGTGTCCCGAGCTTGACACCGGCAGGAACTCGGTGGCGCCCTGCAGAATGCCTAACAGAATGGAATGAAGCAAGGTCACGGGGTTGTTCCTCTGCTAGTCAACGAGCCCAAAGACCCGGCACTCTGGCCTTGGTACCACGCCCCCAATCGGGCGCCCGCGTCTTGGGCGACGAACCGACGATGGGAGTGTAGCACACGCCGGTCGTCAACGAATCGTCCCCTTGTCGCAAAACTGTCGCGCCTCCGGCCAGCGCCGCGCGTCTAGCGGGCATCCGCCCGCGTTCGGCAGCCCCAGGCTTCGCGGTTGGCCTGCCGAGCGGCGGCGTCAGCGACGACATAGCGCTCCCAGAAGGCCGTCCGGAACGCCTCCCACTCACCGGCAAGGATGGCAGCCCTCGCGCGGCGCACGAGATCCAGCATAAAGTGGA
>JAAZBQ010000462.1 GCA_012513725.1 Chloroflexota bacterium | reverse complement strand
CCATGGCCCCCCACGGCTCGGCGCTCCTCCACGTGCACCTGGTGGCCGGGGTCTCCAACGGCCTGATCGTGGAGAGCGGCATGCCCGACCTCCAGGACCGGGCCAAGGGCATGTTCCTGGAATCTCTGACCCTGGACTCCGACGGCCTGATGACCGCGCCGGACAAGCCGGGGATCGGCGTGACCCTGAACGAGGAGTGGGTGCGGGCGCACACGGCCGAGTAGGTTCACGAGGCAACCGCTCCGCCCACGTGCGCGCGGTTCGCCGACCTGTACAGCACTCCCGGTCCACACGCCAGCAGACGCCCCTCGCCAGAGGGGCGTCTCCGTGTTAGCCGGATCTTGCGCCCGTTAGGCTGCACCCCACGCGACGGACTTTCTCCGCGTTCCTGCGCCAGCACCTTGACGCCGCCCCCTCCAGATGATATGATGCGTTCGTAGGATATCCTACAGGTTCCCCGAGGACAGCCTCGCTGGGGTCCCTCTGGCCCGCACCCCCGTGGCGCGCCACCCGGACCTCGTGACCCCCGCCTACTGATAGTCGTCCAGCCATAGTCGCTCGTTGTCCCGTCACCGATGCAGCACAGGGAGATCGACAGTGGCTCCCGAACGACGTACCTGTGGAACAGGCGGTGTGCAGTCGATGGCCCGGCTCCTCTGCCGGGTGAGTCTTGCCCCCTGCCGCGCCCTCGTTCGCCGGACCGCCCACGCCACGCGACCGGGCGTCCGTGCCCTCCTCCTGCGTCGATCCTTCGCCGTGTGCCGCGCGACCAGGTTCCGGCTCGCCCCTCGGCGGCCGCTGAGCATACAACCCCCTGCCCGCAGGGGATCTACGCCCTACCCACATGAGGTGCTCCCGTGACCAAGGGTCTCACGCCGATCAAGCGCCCCGCACTCCCGGGCTTTGTGCGCGACAGCATCAAAGAGTACATCCGCCAGAACGGCCTCAGGCCGGGCTCGCAGATCCCTTCGGAGAAGGAACTGAGCCAGCGGCTCGGCGTCGGGCGGAACTCGGTGCGCGAGGCCGTCAAGGCGCTGGAATCCGTCGGCGTGCTGGAGACCCGTCAGGGAAGCGGCATCTATGTGCGGGACTTTACCATCGATCCGCTGCTCGATGAGCTGCAGTACCAGTTCCTGTGCGACGTCCAGGAGATCGGCGATTTCCTCGAGGTGCGCAAGGTGCTGGAGTTGGGCATGATCGACGAGACGCTCCGGCTGATCGGCAAAGAGCAGATCGCGAGGCTGGAGCGAATACTCGCTCGCATGCGCGCATGCGCCGAGCGGCGTGAGGCCTTTATGGAGGAGGACCGCGAGTTCCATCGGCTGCTCTTCGAGCCCGTCCAGAACGCCATCCTGCTCAAGCTCCTGGATGTGTTCTGGCTCGTCTACTGCAGGGCGACCGAGGAACTGGAGGATGACGACTCGCGGATGCGCATCTACCAGGACCACGAAGTCGTGCTCACCGCGGTCCGCCAGCGAAACACCCCGGCGGCCCGGCGCGCCATCCAGCTGCACTATGCGTTCGCCCAGGATCGCCTGGCCAAGGGGAGCACTCGGCAGAACGCCGGCCACGTGCCGGCGCCAGCGGGATAGTGACGTTTCGACCAACGAGAGACAGGGGGCAGAATGGCAAAGGTTCGGCTCGATTCCGTGCGCAAGGTCTATAACGACGGCAACCACAACGCGTTTACCGACCTGTGTCGCTACCACGACAAGTACTATCTCACCTTCCGCAACTGCCCGGACGGCCACATGCTGTTCACGTCCTCGCGAATTCTCGTCCTGCAGAGCGACGACGCCAGGACCTGGGAGCAGGTCTGCGAGTTCAGCGTGCCGGAGCGGGACGTCCGCGATCCCCATTTCATGATCTTTCGCGATCGCCTCTTCGTGCTCTCAGGCACGTGGCTGGTGGACCCTGTCGACTCGCGCAACAGGAGCCTGAACGACCATCAGGGCTATGCCGCCTGGACCGACGACGGCGCCCAATGGCAGGGCCCCACCCTGCTGGAGGGCACCCACGGCTATTACATCTGGCGCGGGGGCGCCTATGGCGACACGGCCTACCTGATCGGCCGCTGCATCCACGGCTTTGCCCAGACAGAGGGCAACGAGGAGGTCCGCGAGACGACGGAGGCGTGGCTCCTCAAAAGCAGTGACGGCGTGCACTGGGAACGCGCCGGGCTCATCCGGCCCCAGTACGGCGACGAGATCGCCTTCCAGTTCGAGACGGATGGCTCGATCGTGGCGATCGCCCGGGGAGGCGCGTCGTCGCCGGGGCAGGTGTGTCGTGCCGCTCCCCCCTACACCGAGTGGGCTTGCACGTCGCTGGGGCGGAACATCGGCGGCCCCATGCTCGCGCGCTGGGGCGACCGCTACCTCGTCGGCGGGCGCAGGAACATCGATCCTGCCCAGCCCAGGACGGTCCTGTACTGGCTGCAGGACGATGCGATCGAGGAGGTCCTCGAACTGCCCAGCGGGGGCGACAACTCGTACCCCGGGTTCGTGGAGATGTCGCCGACCAAGGGGCTCCTGTCGTACTATTCGAGTCACGAGGGCAGCGGCACCAGTCTCGCACCTTCGGCGATCTACCTGGCCGATCTGACCATGGTCCCCTAGTGCGGCCACGGGCGGGTACTTGCTATTACCGTATGAGGAGGTGCGTATCCCATGCTGAGGTTCGTGCTCCGTCGTCTCCTACTGATGATCCCGACCATCGTGGCGATCTCCATCATCTCGTTTCTGGTCATGGAGGCGCCCCCCGGCGACTATATGGATTCCTATGTCACGAACCTGATGAACCGGCAAGAGTACGTCGATCCCGCCGAGGTTGAGGCGCTGCGCCTGCGCTACGGCCTCGATCAGCCTACCTATGTGCGCTACTTCCGGTGGATCAGCGGCGTGGTGCGGGGCGACTTGGGCAGGTCGCTGGCCTGGAACCAGCCGGTGAGGAAGCTGATCGGCGAGCGCCTGCCGTGGACCCTGACCATCTCGCTGTCGAGCCTGCTGCTGACGTATGCCCTGGCGATCCCCATCGGCACGTACGTGGCCACCCACCAGTACTCGACCGGGGACTATATGGCCACGCTCGTCGGTTTCTTGGGCCTCTCCATCCCGAACTTTTTGATCGCCTTGATCGTCATGTGGATCTACTTTCAGACCACGCGACGCGTGGCCGTCGGCCTGTTCTCCGACGAGTACATCTCGGCGCCCTGGAGTTTCGCCAAGCTGGTAGACCTCCTCAAGCACCTCTGGGTGCCGGCATTTATCACCGGGACGGCCGGCACCGCCGGCCTCATCCGCACGGTGCGGGCGAACCTGCTCGATGAGCTATCCAAGCCGTACGTCGAGGTGGCCCGCTCCAAGGGCCTGAAGGAGAACAAGCTCCTCTACAAGTACCCCTTTCGCCTGGCCATGAACCCCGTGGCCAGCACGATCGGATGGAGCCTGGCGGGCCTGGTGAACGGCGAGTTGCTGACCTCCCTGGTGCTGGGGCTTCCCACGATGGCGCCCCTCCTGGTGGGCGCGCTACAGGCGCAAGACATGCTGCTGGCGGCCAGTATCGTGCTTATCCTCAGTATTCTCACCGTGATCGGCACGCTGGTTTCGGACGTTCTGCTCGTATGGCTGGATCCGCGGATCCGCACGACGATGGTGAGTGAGTGAGACGATGAACGTAGAACAAGAAGCCCAGGTGGTGGGGCAGGACCGGGTTGCGGCAGACGCTGAGGGAGAAAGGATCTATGTCGCCTCGCAGTGGCAGCTGATCCGCTGGCGGTTCGCCCACCACAAGGTGGCCGTCTTTTCGCTGGGCGTCCTCATTGCCCTGTACGCGGTGGTGCTGTTCGCCGAGTTCTTTGCCCCCTATGATCCGCGGCGCACCGATACCGATTGGATGCTCGCGCCCCCCCAGCGGGTGCACATCTTCCGGGATGGGCGCCTGCACCGACCCTATGTCTTGGGCATGACCTGGGAGATGGATCCCCAGACCTTTGGGATCACCTACGAGGTGGACCCGACGCAGGTATCCCCGATCTACTGGTTCTCTCGCGGTGACTCGTACAAGCTCTGGGAACTGTTCGAGACCGATCTGCACCTCTTCGGCGTCCAGGAGGGCACCGTCTTTCTCCTGGGCACCGACACCATGGGCAGGGACCTTCTGTCGCGGATCGTACACGGCGGTCGGCTTTCCCTCTCGGTCGGGCTCCTGGGCATCGCCATCTCGTTCATGCTCGGCATCACCATTGGAGGGTTCTCGGGGTACTTTGGCGGGGTGTTCGACACCGCCTCGCAACGCGTGATCGAGTTCATCCGCTCGATCCCGACGCTGCCCCTGTGGATGGCCCTCAGCGTGTCGCTGCCCAAGGGCTGGTCGGTGACCCGGGTGTACTTTGCCATCGTCGTCATCCTGTCGTTGGTGGGTTGGACGGGGCTGGCCCGGGTAGTGCGCGGCCGGTTCATGTCCCTCCGATCCGAAGACTTTGTCATGGCCGCGCGCATCTCTGGGTCGAGCGAGCCCCGCATCATCTTTCGCCACATGCTTCCCTCCTTTACGAGCCACATCATCGCCTCGCTGACCCTCAGCATCCCGGGGATGATCCTCGGGGAGACGTCGCTCAGTTTCATCGGCCTGGGCCTGCAGGCGCCGGCCATCAGCTGGGGGGTGCTGCTCAAGGATGCCCAGCACATCCGCGTCCTGGCGACCGCCCCGTGGCTGCTGATGCCGGGCGCCTTTATCGTGATCGCGATTCTGGCCTTCAACTTTTTGGGCGATGGCTTGCGGGATGCGGCGGATCCCTACGCCCGCTGATCTGGGACGAGGCACTCCCGTCACCTACGGCTGTGCGCGATGGGCTGACATCGAGGGGAGGGAAGAGTATGGCATGAGTCTAGCGAGCCGTTTGACCGGATGTCCACGGACGAGACGCACAGCATAGGTCGAGGAGGATCCTAGAGATGTCAACGCACAAGATCTCTCGTCGCACGTTCATCGCCGGCAGCGGCGCAGTGCTCGCAGCCCACCTGGCGGCTGCCTGCGCCCCAACGGCTGCGCCCGCGACCGAACCCGCGGGCGCGCCACCTGCGGCGGAGCCTACTGCGGCCGCGCCGGCAGCCCCGGCAGCCCCGGCAGCCGACGGCTTTCCCATCGCCGGCCAACCGCTCACCGACCTGCCCGCCGAAGCCGGCGAGCGCGAGGTGCAGCAGGTGGTCTACAACAGCCCGCTGGACTACTCGGCCGCCGGGGGCGAGCAGATCACGGCCTTTGGCGAGTCGCCCATGTGGGCCGACATGGTCGCCAAGGGCGAGTTGCCCCCCGTCGAGGAGCGCCTCCCCGTGGAGCCCATCGTCGTGCAGCCCGAGGAGGGCATCGGCATCTACGGCGGGTACATGACCGTCCCCATCCTGGGCGAGACCCTGCTGGTCTCCAGCGACTATAGCTACCTGAACACGCTGGACCCGCTGACGAACATCGCCCCCCAGGGCGAGACGATCCCGAACGTCATCCACTCCTGGGAGATCTCTGAGGATGCTACGGAGATCACGCTGAACCTGCGCAAGGGGCTCAAGTGGTCGGATGGCGAGCCGTACACGGCCGACGACATCCTGTTCTGGTACGAGCAGACCGTCCTGAACAAGGATATCACTCCCACTCCTTCATCCACTCTCGTCCGTGCCGGCGAGCTATGCCAGCTGGAAAAGGTGGACGATTTCACCGTCAAGTTCACCTTTGCTGCTCCTTACGGCCTGTTCGTCTCCTACCTGGGGCGCTGGGGCGGGCAGCGGGGCATCGAGCGGTTCTGCGCGCACTACCTGAAGCAGTTCCACCCCGACTTTGTCGACGAGGATGCCATAGCAGCGCTCATGGCGGGCGAAGGGTTTGACGTGTGGGCGGACTATTTCGCCTACATGGCAGATAACAACAACCCGGACAAGCCATCGTTGTACGCCTGGCTGCCCAACGAGCGGCCGCCCCAGGCCCTGCAGACCTACACCCGCAACCCCTACTACTGGAAGGTCGATATCGGCGGGAACCAGCTACCGTACATCGACGAGATCCGTACCCCGCGCCTGGCCGATGCGGAGGCCATCCTCCTCAAGACCATCGCCGGCGAACTGGACTGGCCCGGCCTGCCCGGTGGCATGGCCAACCTTCCGATCCTGAACCAGTACAAGGAGGAAGTGGGCTTCCGGTTCGTGTACGGCACCTGGATGCCGAACGCGTTCTGCAACATCATGTTCAACTTTACCCACCCGGAGGAGGCGCGGCGCGAGCTCTACAACGACGTCCGCTTCCGGCGGGCGCTTTCGGTCGCCATCGACCGCGAGGAACTGATCAAGCTGGTGTGGAAGGGCGGCGTGTTCGCCTCGCAGGTGGCGCCACTCCAGGGCCCGCCGTACCACGGCGAGTCCGACCTGTTCAAGGCCTACACGCAGTTCGATCCCGAGCAGGCCAACGAGATGCTCGACGACATCGGCCTCACCGAGCGCGATGGGGAGGGCTTCCGGCTCGGGCTGGATGGCCAGCCGCTGCTCTTGGTGATCTCAGCCACCACCGCCTGGCCGGTGGAGACGCCCGAGGTCATGGAGCTCGTTCGCGGCTACTGGGAAGAGGTCGGCATCAAGGCCACCGTGACGCCCGAGGAGGGCACGCTGTGGAACACCCGCCACAACGCGGGCGAGCACGACCTTTCGGCCCGCGGCGCGCACTTTGGCGGCGGTCCGGTGCACCCGACACTGAACGGCAACACCTTCTGCCTGAGTGGCTGGCAGTGGGCGCCCGACTGGGCGCTGTGGCTGGACTCCGACGGCGAGCGCGGCGTCGAGCCGCCCGAGGACGTCAAGCGGATCCGCGAGATCCGCGAAGAGGTCCTGGCCGAGCCGGATCCGGCCAAGCAGGACGAGATGATCATGGAGGTGTTCCAGATTCACATGGACAACCTCTGGTCTATCGGCCTGGTGGTCGACGACCCGGCGGTCAGCCGCATGGTGGTGGTGCACAACCGCATCCGGAACGTGCCCACCAAGCTGGCCAGCTTTGAGTATCACCCGAACGTGCCGGCCTCGTTCTTTGTGAACGAAGCGTAGCGCGT
>JAAZBQ010000461.1 GCA_012513725.1 Chloroflexota bacterium | reverse complement strand
GGTGGGCACCAGCAGGAGATCGGGAAGGAACGCGCCGAGGACGCTCCCGACGGTGGATAGGGCATAGATGCGCCCGGCAACGTCGCCGGACGTGCGGACGTCTCGCAATGACAGGCGCACGACAAAGGGCGACACCGTACCCAGCAGAACCACGGGCACTGCCAGCACCAATAGGACGCCCATGAACGCAGACCCGAGGAGGACGAGATCCAGGCCTTCGCTGGCGGCGTTGGCCGCCAGCCCCAGAAGGGGCCGTGCCGCATACGGCACCGCACCCACCGCCAGCCCGGCCCAGCACAGGATGGTGTACAGCGTCTCAGGATGCGGGGAGCGATCGGCCCAGCGCCCCCCGAGGAAATTGCCGGCCGAGAGGCAGAGCAGGATCAACCCGATGAGCGCCGCCCACACCAGGTTGGTGGTGCCGTAAAAGGGGCGCACCAGGCTGGCGGCCGCCAACTCTACCGCGAGCGAGATCAGGCCTGCACAAAAAGAAGTAAAGTACAGGTAGCGTCGACCTGGGAGCGCTTCCGCAGGCAACGAGTCGCGGCGCGTTGAGGTGGGCATGGGCTGGGCCTCCTCGGTCTTGTGGCAGTCTCGGGCGCCAGGTACAATCCGCGCAATGTCGGCCCACCCCTGCCCCGGAAGGAGCACGCCCATGCGCTACATGGCCCGCACGGCCGCCCTCGCCCAGTACCCGATTTCCCGGGGGCTGGAGGTCATCCGCGCTCTGGGGTTCGACGGGGTGGAGATCTGCCTGGAGAACCCCGACCTACACCCGGACAGCCTGGATGAAGCGCTGGCGCGACAGATCGACGAACGCGCCGCCGCGCTGGGGCTCGCGCCGACGTCGGTATCCTACCACGTGGACTATATCTACGACGACGCCCTCTTGGAGCAGTCGCTCAAGGCGATCGCCCTGACGCCGGTCTTTGGCACCCGCACCTTTGTGTTCGGCGGCGTCACCCGGCGGACCGGCGACGAGACCGAGTGGCAGCGGATGGTGGCCCGCACCCGGCGTCTGGAGCGCGCGGCGGAGACTGCCGGGGTCACCCTGGCGCAAGAGTTCGAGCCCGGCTTTGTGGTCGGCTCGACCGCCGACCTCCTGCGCCTCTTTGCCGAGATCCCCTCCCCCGCGCTGGCCGCCAACTCTGACCTCGGCCACGCCTTTCTCTGCGATCCGGACCCGCTGGAGGCCATCCGACAGGTGGGCGACAGGATCATCCAGTGCCACATCGAGAACATGCGAGCAGGCGTGCATGCCCATCTACTGCCCCAGGAGGGGGACATGGACCTCGCCGCCTACCTGGGCACCCTGGCCGAGGTGGGGTTCGATGGGGGGTTGGTCCTCGACCTGTACGGCGTGGACCTGGAGACCGTGGCGCGGCCCGCGCTAGAGTACCTGCGCGAGCGCACGCCACGGTAGGGGATCAGGAGGAGCGGGTCAGTCCACGTCGATGACGCACAGCTGGCTGGCGCCAGAGGCATCCGACGCCACCAGCACCTGTTTGGAGTCCCACGACCAGGCCGGGTGAAGGTGCGTGCCCACGTGCGAGTGATCTCGCACCCGCAGCTGCACCACGTGCTGCACGGTATTCGCCGCCGCATCCACGAGGTTCAGCGACCCGTACCCCTCGCGGGGCAGGACGTGGTCCACGGCGATGTACTTGCCGTCCGGCGAGAACGACGGGTGTCCGGACCCGGCGATGGCCGTGGTGGCCAGGCGCCGCTCGGCGGTGTCCGCGTCGATCAACACCAGGCTCAACCCCGGACGCCCCTCCCAGGGGCAGTTGGCAAGGATCTCCTGGCCCGAGGGATGCCACAGCGGGTGGTGGCCAAACTCCCCGACGTTCCGCAGGCCGCTGCCATCCATGTTCACCACATAGATGTCCTTGACCCGCGGCTCCTCGGCGAACTTGGCGGCGTAGCGGATCTCGTTCGTGAACACGAACATCAGCCGCTTACCGTCGGACGACCACTTGGTGTGCTTGATGTACAGGTGCCAGTTGCGGATCTCGTCGCGGCGCGGATGGATCGCCAGGCACTCTTCCACGCTGACGATCATCCGCGTCGCGCCGGTACCGAGGTCCATCACGAACACGCCCTGCCCGTCGCGATCGCGGAGGAGCGCCTCGTCGGGCATGGTGGCGCACTGCGTGTGGTAAACGTTCAGGTTGCCGGTGGGGCAGATCATCCGCAGGTCGCCGGGGATGGCGTCCCCCTCGCCCCGCTCCACGTCCACCCAGGCGATCAGCGGGATGCTGTCCTCGCGATCCTTGAAATAGACGCGGCGCCCGTCGGCGGACCATTGCGCCATGGCGCCGTCGTTGGCCGACATGGCCCGGGAGTGCGCCAGATAGGTGATGTTCGACCCGTCGCGTTCCATCACATAGATGCCGCCCTCGCTGGCGCCGGGCTCCATGCTGCTGAACGCGATCTGGCCGGTCCGTCGAGACCAGGGCGGCAGGTCATAGTAGCCGTGCACCGAGCGCTGGTGCGAGTTGGTCAGTTGGAGCACCTCGCGGCCCGTCACCGGGTCGCGATAGGTGAACGCCTCCTTGCCGGAACGATAGTCAGTGGGCATGTGGTTTGAGTCTCCTTGGGAACGCGAAACGGAATCGGGCCCGGCGGGCCTACACGGGCAGGTTATCCCCCCGAAAGCCCTCCAGCGGCCACCAGGCAGGATCATTGGTCACCACCACCTCGCCGACGCGGGAGGTCGGCGTGTGGGCGATCAGGCGCAGGGTATGGTTGCCCTTGCTCAGGGTGAAGGGCTGCGGGCTGCCG
>JAAZBQ010000460.1 GCA_012513725.1 Chloroflexota bacterium | reverse complement strand
CGCCGCGCTTGCGCTGCGGGGCCGGGCGGAGTACCATGGGAGCAGGAGTCGAGTAGAGCGCCTTGATCCTGTACTGTCGGTACACAACCATGATGATGACCCGCCAGTGGCTAGCCACGATCCGTAATGCGCCGGTGGCGCAGCGCACCTGCCCCGCCGGGCACCCCGTCAGTGGCGGGCGCGCGTTGCACTGCCCCACCTGCGGGCGCCTGGTGCCCCGCAGGTTTTCCCGCGTGTGCCCGAACGGCCACGTAATCTCGGGCCCCCACACGGTCTGCCCCTACTGTGGGGAGATCCCGTCGCCCGGGCGCACCTTTCGCATCGTGGCGCTGGTGGCGCTGGGGCTGTTCGTGGTGCTCATGATGGCGGTGTTCATCGCCGATGTCCCCCAGCGCCTGATCGATACCTCCCTGGAGATGATCGAGTCGGCCAGGGAGTTCGTCCTGAACCTCCCCGAGATGCTCGACGTGCCGTTGTTCGAAACGCCCGGCCCAGACGCCTAGGCGACCGGGCCTACATCGCAGCCGAGAAAGGTGCGCCATGACGGGCCACATCGTTGCCATGGGCGGCGGAGGGTTCTCCAAGGAACCCGACAACCTGGCCCTCGACCGCTACGTCCTCTCCCTGGCGCGCCGCGAGCGCCCAGCCGTCTGCTTTCTGCCCACCGCGTCGGGCGATGCGAGCGACTATATCGTCAAGTATTACGCTTCCTTTACGACGCTCCCCTGCACCCCCACCCACCTCTCGCTCTTTCGCTTGCCCGACGCCGACCTCTCCGCCTTTGTCCTGGCCCAGGACGTCTTGTACGTTGGCGGCGGCAACACCCGCTCGATGCTCGCCGTATGGCGAGAGTGGGGCCTGGTGGAGATCCTGCGCCGCGCCCTGGAGGCGGGCGTGGTGCTGGCCGGGACCTCGGCCGGGGCCAACTGCTGGTTCGCGCAAGCCGTCACCAATGCGGTTCCGGGGCAGATGACGGCTGCAAAGGGCCTGGGGTTCCTCGAGGGTTCCCACTGTCCCCACTATTCGAACCAGCCGGCGCGGCGGCCGGGGTACCACCGGCTGATTCAGGCCGGGGAGATCGGGCCGGGGTACGGCACCGACGACGGCGCCGCCCTGCACTTTGCCGACGGGGACCTCGTGGGAGTGGTCTGCTCGCGCCCGGAGGCCCAAGGCCACCGGGTGGAGGTCATCGACGGCGACATCGTCGAGCACTGCCTGCCCCGGACGCTGTTGGAGAGCTGAGGCACCGGCTACAAGCAAGGAGCGCGTCGTGCACGCCTATCTGGCGCTGGCGCTCGAGTTCATCATCCCCCTCATCGAGGCGCTGGGCGCCCTGGTGGTGGTTATCGGCTGCCTCCGCGCCATCTACCACTATTTCCTGCGCATCGCAGGCCGGCGGCGCCGCAGCATGGCGCAGTTGCGCCTCGGCCTCGGTCAGAGCCTCGTGCTGGGGCTGGAGTTCCAAGTGGCCTCGGACATCCTGACCACGGCCATGAACCCCACCTGGCAGGAACTGGGCCTCCTGGCCGCCACGATCGCGCTCCGCACGGTGCTCGACTTTTTTCTCGAGCATGAGCTCTCGGTGCTGAACCACGGCTTTGAGGAAGAAAGCGCGCGCCAGGAATGATCGCGGGCCGGCGCCTTGCGACAGGCGACACTCCCTGATATGGTGCCCCTTGCTGCTGTACCGCTCCTTTGCAGGACTTTTGTTACGTCGGTTTATCGTGGTGTCCCGTACAAGGGGGTCCCGTGCCCGACATCCTCATCGCCAACCGCCTCAAGAAGCAGTTCGGCGCCCTCGTGGCGGTCGACGACGTCTCGTTCTCGGTGCAGGAGGGCGAGATCTTTGGCCTCCTGGGCCCCAACGGCGCCGGCAAGACGACCACCATCTCGATGCTCACGGGCCTCTATCCCCCCACCGCGGGCAGTGCGACCATCGGGGGGTACGATATCGTCACCGATTCCCTGGCGGCCAAGCGCATCAACGGCCTGGTGCCGCAAGACCTGGCCCTCTACCCGACCCTCAGCGCCAGGGCCAACCT
>JAAZBQ010000051.1 GCA_012513725.1 Chloroflexota bacterium | reverse complement strand
GCCCATGGGCGCAACACGCACCAGGAGCCCGTCAAGCGCTGCAAGCCATGACAGCGCCCCCGCCACCGGACCGGTGGCGGGGGCGCTGTCGTCAAGAGAGAGGCGTCCTGCACCCCATCGGATCCTCCCAGCCAGTCGCGATACGAGCCGGTCGTGCCGGCGGAGACGTATGGGCTTCCGGCCAGGCGAGAGGGGAGACGAAACCTCCAGGGTCGGCAGGACTTGAGGTTTCTCGACCAGCGGCAGCGTCGCTGGCGCGAGGTCGCGCCGTGTGGTGGCCACCCACTGTCCGGGTTCCGGCATCTCTCGGGGGACTGCATGCTGGGATGCGCCGGGCTCGTGGGCGGGGCGGCGCCGCCCTGCGGGAGACGCTGGGTAGCAGCACACGCGGATGGTCTGCCGGTGGGTCAGCACGCGCCATCCGTTGAACCTCCGCGCCCCCTGCGGTATACTGGTGAGTGGGTCGCCGACCTCTCCTTGCCACCCCTCCTCCTCCGCGCCGACCCGCCGTGTCGCCCCCGGACACCCCGCGAAGGAGGAACCGTGCACAGTATCCTCTCTCAGCACTGGCACCACGTCTCCGCCTACGAGGCGCTCCAGCTCCTCGACTCGGACGCTGCTGCCGGGCTGGATGTCTTTGATGTCCGCCGCCGCCAGGCCCGCTACGGCCCCAACCTCCTGCCCACCGGCGGAGAGGGCGGCGATCGCTATGCCGCCTCGATCCTGCTCCCGGGGATAGGCAACCCGCTCCTCTATGCCCTCCTCGCCGCCCTGGCCGCGCTGCTGATCCTGGGCGAGTACGCCGCCGTGGCCCTCGGGGTCCTGGCCCTGGCCGCCAGCCTGGGTCTCAGCGCCCTCCAGGAACGCCGGGCCGCGTCGCTCCCGCCGGGCGTCGACCGCCGGATGCAGGCGGCCGTCGCCGTCCTCCGGGCGGGGCAGACGGTCCGCGTGCCGGCGGTGGAGTTGGTGCCCGGCGACATCGTCCTCCTCCGGGAGGGCGACCGGGCCCCCGCCGACCTGCGCCTCCTCCGCGCCAAGGACCTGCAGGTGGATCAGGGCGCGCTGACCGGCGACCGCCGGCCCGTCGCCAAGCAGGCCGACGTCACCCTCCGGCGAGAGACCCCGGTCGACGAGCGACGCAACGTGCTCTATGCCGAGTCGATGGTGACCCGGGGCACGGCCACCGGGGTGGTGATGGCCATCGGCGAGGACACCGCCGTCGGCCGCCTGTGGACGCTGGCCCTGGCCACCCCCGACGGACCCACGCCCTTTGCCGAGCGCGGCGCGGCCCTCAGCCGCTGGCTGGCGTGGGTCATCGTGTTTCTCACCATCCTGAGCCTGGGGGCCGAGTTCCTGCGCCAGCCCCTCTCCGCCGTCTCCATCGACGTCCCGCTCGCGGCCGGGGTGCGCGCCGCCGCCACACTGGCCCTCAGCGTCATCCCCACCGCCCTGCCGATCGCGCTGGGCCTGGCCTTCCAGGCGGGGGTCTCGCGGCTGGCGCGGCGCAACGTCGCCGTGCGCCGGCGGCAGGTGATGGAGCGCCTCGGCGGCGTGTCGGTCCTCTGTGTGGACCAGACCGGCATCCTGACCCAGGACGAGATGACCGTGCGGGCGGTGGCCGTCAGCGGGATGCGCTACCAGGTGACGGGGCTGGGGTACGAGCCGGAGGGTGATATCTTGGCAGAGGGTGAAATCCTGGCAGAGGGCGAGGCCGTGCGCATGCGCGAGGAGCGCGCCCTGGCCGAGTGCCTGACGGGCGGCGTGCTGTGCAACGACAGCGCCCTGATCGGCGGCGCGGGCGACTGGGAGGCCCACGGCGACCCCTGCGAGGTGGCCCTCCTGGTGGCGGCGGCCAAGGCCGGGATCGAGGCGGTGCCCCTCCGGCAAGAGTTCCCGCTCCTGGCCGAGCTGCCCTACACCCCCACCCGGG
>JAAZBQ010000459.1 GCA_012513725.1 Chloroflexota bacterium | reverse complement strand
TTCCTGCGGCCGTACCGCTTGCCGATGATGGCCGCCGAAGAGTCTCCCAGTCCCCAGGCGATGGCGCCGGCCGCGGCCAGGTAGCGGTATTCTGCGCCCAGGATCCCCCAGAAGACGATGAGCAGGACGGCGATGGTCGCCTGAAAGTACAGGATCTGACGCAGGATCTCGTACCGGAGGACGCGCGCTATCGAGATCGAGGCGAGCAACCTGGTTCGAGCGGCCAGCCCGATCACGACAAAGGCGATGATGAGCAGGGCGGTCATTCCGAGGAGGGCGGCGTACCAGGAGGAAAAGCAGTAGAGCAGAATGAACACGGAGCCGCTTGCGACCAGGTGGTAGGCCTTTCTGGCACCCTCCTGATGAAAGACGGGCGCCAGCCAGCTTGCCCCAGCGATGAGGCCTGCGCCCGCCAGGTAGAACAACAGCAAGCACAGGGACGCTCGCAGATCCTGCTGCGCCATATCGTGGGCCTTTCCGCTTCCCCGCAGGGGCTACCAGCCGCGACCAGCCGGCCGCCACCCGATGGCGCACCGGCGTCCCGGTGTGAGCCGACCGCTCGCGATACCCCGCCATCGGCAAGGCTGGTGTGAGTGTACCACGTCCAGGCGCCGCACTCTACTGACGCAATCCGCGACGTGCCAGCCTCGGCGACACCCGCGCCTCGTCGGGCGAAAAGGCAGACGTCACCTGCCGCTGGGCCTCCCCCAAGACTGCCCACACATCACGCCGGGGCTGCTCGCGCGGCGGTGAAGGCGTAGGGGTACGCGGCGCGCTGGTCTGTCACTCGACGGGCCCCAGATCGCCGCACTACATCAGCAGGAGGCTCAGCGCCATGACGGCCATCCCGGCCACCAGGCCGAACAGGCTATCGTGGCCGCGTCCGTAGGCCCGGCTTGTGGGCAGTAGCTCGTCCACGCTGATGTACACCATGATGCCCGCCACGATGCCAAAGAGGATGCCCATCACCTGGGCCGGCATGACCCCCGATGCATCGCCGACGAACAACCGCAGCGCCAAGTAGGCCACGCCGGCCCCCACAGGCTCAGCCAACCCGCTAAGGGCAGAGTAGATGAACGCCTTCCTCCGGTCTCCCGTGGCGTAATAGATGGGTACCGAGACGCTGATGCCCTCGGGGATGTTGTGGAGCGCGACGGCCACGGCAATGGCGACGCCGAGCCCCGGATCCTCCAGCGCCGCGAGGAACGTGGCCAGTCCCTCCGGAAAGTTGTGGATGGCGATTGCCAGGGCGGTGAACAGGCCGGTGCGCATGAGGTGCTCGTGATTCGCGTTCTGGGTAGCGTGCGCTTGCGCCCCTGCCGTTGCGCCAACCGCCACACCTGGGCTAGGTGCCTGCTCCTCGGACGGCGCCCGCAGCATCTGCTGTTCTCGCTCAGGGTGGGGCTCGTGGGGGTTCTCGGCGGAGGGGATCAGGTTGTCGATCACGCCGATCAGAAGAATGCCGGCAAAGAACGAGGCCGCGGTAACCCATTCCCCGCCGCTGCCCCCGTACACCGTTACGAGGGCCTCGGAGCCCTTGGGCAGGATCTCGACAAAGGAGACATAGAGCATCACACCCGCGGAAAAACCCGTGGCTACCGATAGGAAGCGGTAGTTCGTCCGGCGGGCCGCAAAGGCGATCACGCTACCGATGGCGGTAGCCATGCCGGCCGCCATCGTGAGAGCCATCGCGAACAGCACATTGTCCATGCCGGATTCCTCCCCAACAGCATCAGCGAGGGCGCCCCGCTTGCCCGGGGTCCGCCGCCAGAGATAGTACCATGCCTTGACGCATCACACCAGTGCGCTGCTCGGGCCGGATGGGTCCGAGATCAGATCGCCGTCTCCGACCCCGCCGCCACGCTGCGGCTAGGGGCGGTTGCGTCGTTGGGACCGCTGCTTCTACCGGGGAGGGGGCCCTCCCAGAGTAGAGGCTGCGCCGGCGGGTGAGGCATAGCCTCCGATCGAGGGAGCGGGCGACGAGGAGCATGCGGCCGCAACCCGACCTCACGGACTGTTGTTCCCTTCGGACGCGTCAGGCACACGACCCTGGAGCACCATGCGCCCGGCCCGGGAAGTAGGGCGGTAGGACGGTTGACCGCTGCCAGTAAGCCTGTGACGATGGGGCCGAGCACGCCTGTTTGCCCCGACCGAGCCCCTTACCACGTACGCCGCCGTTTCCTGTCGCAGTCGCCGGCCCTCTGCCTTTTCGCAGCCATCGATCCCAGACGTGTAATCCGCAGCCGAATCGCGACCCGTCAAGCGCTCCGGGGCCCTGCCATCCTGTGAGCACGACCCACAGGCGCGCTCGTCCCCAGTGTCCCGTAGTGGAGAGGAGGCAAAGGGCAATGGCGGAGATCACGCAAAGGTGGGCCAGGGTTCTTTCGGCAGTCGCACTGGTGGTACTCCTGGGCTGGGCCGGGCATGTGGAGGCCCAGGCGTCGGAATCCGAGGCCACGGTTACGGTGTGGTTGTCCGACCTCGGGCTCGATTTCGGCGCGATCACGATGTGGGAGGCGTCGCTCTACGCTGGAGCCGTCGAGGGACAGGAGACAGAAGGGCGCTTTACTGAGTGGGTGTCCGGCGAGCAGGGGCGCGCTGTCGTCAACCTCCCCGGCCACCTGCTTGCGGAGGCGCAGGTTCCTTGGGATGTGGAGGGCGACGTCTATGTGCGCGTTCGTTCTCTGGAGGCCGCGTATCCTGCATTCGACCTCGTCAGTGACCCGTTCACGCTGCGAGGAGATGCGCCAACCGGCTGGCGCTATGTCGCACGCGTCACCCTGACCAGCACCATGACCCGAACGCCTGCGACCCTCGACCAGGTCACCATCACTCTCGAGGATCTGGGTGGCGTCTTTGGCGGCCTGGGTTCCTGGGAAGCGTCTCTGTACGCTGGCGCAACGCCCGGCGAGGAGACGACGGGTCGGTTCACCGAGTGGGTGGCGGCGCAGAACGGCCTCGTCGCTTTCCAGTTGCCCGAGGACGTTCTTGAAGGCATGACGGCGCCATGGGCTGTGCCGGAGGGCGCCTACGCGCGAATCCGCCAGGTGGGTGAGGGGTACCCAACGTTCGACCTGGTGGGCCGCCCGTTTACCCTGACGGAGGACGGAGCGCACGAGACGCGCCTGGAGGTGGGTCGAGCGGCCGGCGCCGAAGAAGAGATGATCGCTATGCGCCTGAACCTGCCGCTGATCGCCCGTGGATGGCAGGTGGCCGGCGTGCAGTAGCCCGACCGTCTGCTGCTGCTCCTACGAGACTCTGACCACAGGAGTCCCTCGGCGTGTACCGAGGGACTCCTCGTTGCAGCGGAGCGGGCGGGCGTCCATCACCCGCCCCGGTAGCCCAGTACGCCGATCGCCTCCTCGGTCGCCGCCGGACACTGAAGACCAGGTGCCGACCCGATGCCTCCAGAGAGAGCCGCCCTGTCCTACGCCGTCTCCTCGAGCGCCCCCGCAATGGCGTCCGCCGCGCGCTCGTCCAGGTCCCTGCACTCGCGCAGCACCCCGACGATCTCCCGACGCACGGCGGCGTCGCGCAGTGCGCGTCGGGCGTCATCGCCCTCGCACAGGGCATTGATCCGCCACATCAGGTCGTGGATCTGCCGAAACGCATCGGCGCCCGGGGCGAGCGCTGCGGTGCCCAACACCTGGCCCGCCTCCTCGAGGAACTCGGCGCAGAACGCGCGTCGCTCCGCAAGGTCCCAGATCTCGGGGTCGATCCCGGGCCGCCCGGAGAAGGGAGCCTGCCAGAGCGAGACATCGTGAAAGCGGGCGATCCACTCCTCGTAAACCTGTACCCGACTCCCATGGGGGTGGCCGATGCCATGTCGCAGGAAGCGCTCGCCGCGGGCCAGGGCGCGCCGCAGGAGGGCGGTTCGCTCCCCCGGCGCATCGCCCATCCTCCGTTCGCCGGTGACGAGGGCGACGCCGTCGACGCCACGCGCCCAGTCGCGCACGTACTGGCAGTCCTCCGGATCAAAGGACTTGTTGGAGAGGTCCGCGCCGGGCACAAAGGTCCAGGCGACCAGGGTGTCACCGCCCTCCTCATAGCCCGTAGCGAGGAGCACCCAGTCGTTCCCCGTGCGGCCCAGGACGAGCGCCGGGAGCCCCTGCGCCAGGGTACCGGTGACCAGAGCGCGCAGATCGACCTCGTCGCGCCACACGCCCTGCGCCCCCGCCACCGGCCGCGCCGTATACAGCGAGACGGGCACGCCCTCGGCCGCAAAGCAATCCAGGAGCGCCGTGGCGTCATCCTCCTCCGGGAAGCGCAAGTACTCGGCGGCATCGAACAGGAAGCGGAACCCCTCGCCCGAGAGACCCAGGTGGAGGAAATAGTCCTCATCGGACCGCCACTCGCGGCCGTGGGCGCTCAGAGAGTGTGCGCGATGCTCGCCGCCCAAGAGCACGCGCAGCGACATCATGGCCGAGGGAAACGCCATGGCGTGGGGCACCAGGTGCGGGCCCTCACGCTCGACGCGTCCCCGCCAGGGTATGCGCACAGAACTCGAGTACGTGGCCATCGGGTCTGCTCCTTTCGTGGTACATCGCTTCTGGCAGTATAGGGGACTAGCGACCGCGATAGTGAACCGGGATTGCGGCAAGAGATGGCCTGCACGATGCTTGTCCCCATGGCCAAGGGTGGAGCGCCGATTGCGGTGAATCCGACCTACCCGGCCTATGCAACGCGACCTCCCTGGGTTGCGGAGCGCGCGAAGGATCCCGGCACAGTGGTCCGACTCCTGATTTCGGTCGTTCGACACGGTCCGGATTATGTCGGCCGCCCAGTTGCGGTCAAGTGGCCTCCTCGCGCACGCTGGCGAATGGCAGCCTACGGTCATGGTCCAGCAAAATGATGAGGGGCTGGCAAGACGTCTGGCGCATCGCGGCGAGGACGCGGCGTCTACGCCCAGCCATCCGCGGCAGTATTCTCCAGTTACCATAGACCTGCCCTGCACGTGCCGGTGCAACCATGTGCCACACGACCCAAAACCGCGCTCCTGCCAAAGTAACGAAAAGTATACACTGGTTAAGAAAGTCGTCGCCTCAAGGGTGCGCTTTGTGCTATTCTATGAGCAGATCAGACGCCTCACCGATGTTCGGCGTTCTTCTCCCCATGTCCGACGCAGCTCCCCATTCGTAGCTTCCTTTGCCCCTCATCGTACGGGTCTGGGCCCGCAAGCCCGTGGCTGAAGCGTTAGCCTCAACGCGCGGCCGCCCGCAGCGCCAACGGGCCCCACACGCCCGTAGGGCGATGAGTCATGCACCGCGCAGAGGCCCGTGAGGGCACTGATCCCTAGGGCCGGCATCCGCATGACCAATCGTAGCCATGCCCAGCCACGTCGGTACGTACCGAGAAGGGATGGGATCCCCGTGGACCTCAAGCACTATGCGGCCGTGATGTGGCACCGCATAGGGTTGGTGCTCCTGGTAGCGGCTACCACCACGGCTGTGGTCATCTTTGGCAGCCACTCGCTTCCGCGCTCCTTCACGGCCACGACACTCGTCCGCCTAGTCCAGGCCCAGCCCGATGGAGTCTCTTCCACCAGCCTCTCCTACACCGAGCGCATCATGAACACGTACGTCCGCCTCCTGACCAGCCGGCCGATCGTCGCACGAGCCTTGAGTGCTCTGTCGCTGGACGAGTCGCCGGAGGACCTCATCGATCGCGTTACCGTCGAGGTACTGCCCGAGACGGAACTCCTCGAGATCTCCGTCGAGCATCCAGACCCTGATGTTGCGGCGGCCATCGCAAACAGCCTGGCAGCGATCCTGGTAGCAGAGGGCGAGAGCGTCTTCCATGGGGCGGGAGGCGAGTATGCGGCGGCCCTCGCCGCCGAGATCGCCGCCCTCGAAACCGAGTTGGCAGCCGATCGCTCGACCCTCAGTCTGCTCCTGCACCAGATCGGCCCCGACGGGACACCCGAACCCGCCCAGCAGATCACCATCGAGCGTCTGCAGATGCACATCCGCGGCAACGAGAACGCCTATGCCTCGCTGCGCGAGCGGGCAAGCCAAGCCCAACTCCGCGACAGGGTTCTGGCTCAAACCATCCACGTGGTCGATCCGGCCGTCGCGCCTGGCGAGCCCGATCAGCCCGGCCTGCTCATCAGCGCGATCCTCGGCGCCTTTACCGGCCTCGTCGCCGGCATCGGCCTCGCCCTGGTCGTGGACTCTCTGGATTCGCGGATCCGATCCGTCCGGCAACTCGCCGAGACGACAGCGCTCGACGTCGTGTCGTCGATCCCGGCGGTCCGGGTGCCTCGCCGCGAGCGGAAGCACGTGGTCCGGGTGAACCATGGGAGCTCCCAGGATGCATGGGAGGCCTTTCGCACCCTCGGAGCGATCGTGCTCGCCGAGCTGCGCGAGCGAGAGGCCAAAAGCCTGCTGATCGCCAGCGCCTGCGCGCGCGACGGGCGCTCTACGGTGGCGCTGAACCTGGCCATCTCGCTCGCCGGAGCGGGTTGGGGCGTCATCCTCGTCGACAGCGACCTCCGCAGCCCACGCCTCCACCAGGTGCTGCGCACGTCAAACTCCTGCGGGCTCAGCGACCTCGCGATCGGGCTGTGCACCCTCGATGAGGCGCTTCAGGAGACCGCCGTCGCCGGTCTACGCGTCATCACCAGCGGCACCCCGACACCCAGGCCGGACCGGATAGTCGGCCCGGTACACATGCGTGGCCTCCTGGAGGATCTCGAGAAGCGCGCAGACGTGGTGCTACTCGACAGTCCCCCGATCCTGGACTATGCCGATGCTCTGGCCCTGGCCATGGCCGTAGACAGTGCGCTCCTGATCGTGGCCGACGAGCAGGCGGAGGAAGGGATCGTTGCCGAGGCGGCCAGACGCCTGATGCGAGTATGCCAAACGTGCGCCGGGATCGTCGTCAACAGGGCCAGGCACTCGGGAGTGATGGATACCCATCCGCCAGGCACCGAGCATCTAGCGGCCTATCAGCGGGCCTGGCTGGATCGTGAGGTGACGCCCATGGCGTCGTCTGCGCGCCGGTGGCGGCAGCTGGATGACGCCGATGCGTGAGTGGGAGTGGATCCAAGTGGCTACCAGAGGTATCACGCACCCGCGTACGCCGAGGGATCGCGTCCCCGTGCGAATGCGGCGATCGCGCTATGATATCACCAAGCGCACACTGGATCTGGTCATTGCCATCCCATTGCTTGTTCTTCTCCTGCCCCTTTATCCCTTTGTTGCCCTGGCCATCTGGCTGGACTCGCCGGGCTCGCCCCTCTTCTGCCAGCAACGGGTCGGGAAGGCGGGGCGCCCCTTTACCCTGCTCAAGTTCCGGTCGATGGTGTGCGGGGCCGACCCCAGGCTCCATGAGCAGTACGTACACCGCCTGATGGTTGAAGAGGAGCCAGCGGCGCAGTCTCTGGCGGGCTCGATGTACAAGGTGGGTCGGGACCCGCGGGTCACACGGGTGGGGCGCATACTGCGCACGACGAGTATCGACGAGTGGCCGCAACTCTGGAACGTGCTGCGTGGGGAGATGTCCCTCGTAGGGCCACGGCCGGATCTGCCGTACGCGGTATCCGAGTACGCGTCCTGGCAACGCAAGCGGCTCGAGGTTCTGCCGGGCATCACCGGTCTCTGGCAGGTCAGCGGGCGCTCTCGGCTGTCGCCACTGGCGATGATGCGCCTCGACGTTCGCTACGTTGAGGAGCGCTCGCTATGGCTAGACATCAGGATTCTCGCCAGGACCCTGCCGCTCGTGCTCAGGATGCGCGACGCATGCTAGTGCCGCGACCGA
>JAAZBQ010000458.1 GCA_012513725.1 Chloroflexota bacterium | reverse complement strand
TGATGGGCTGCAACGGCGCCGGCAAGACGACGCTCCTGCGCAGCCTGGTGGGGCTCCTGCAGCCTTTGGCGGGCGAGGTGCTCGTGGAGGGCCGCTCTGTCCGCGGACGCAGCACGGCCGAGATCTGTGCGCGGGTGGGCTACCTCCCCCAGCAACCCGACGACCTGCTGTTCGCCGACACCGTCCGGCAGGAGCTGGAGGCCACCCTCCGCAACCACCGGATGCTGGCCCAGCCCCCCATCGCGCCGGAGACGCTACTGGGTCGGCTGGGGCTCGGCGGCCTGGCCGAGGACTATCCTCGCGATCTGAGCGTCGGTCAGCGCCAGCGGGTAGCCCTCGCCGCCGTCACCATCACGCGGCCGCCCCTCCTCCTCCTCGACGAACCGACCCGCGGGATGGACTATGCGGCCAAGGAGGAGCTGGTCGACTTGCTGCGGGCTTGGCAGGCAGAGGGCACGGGGATCCTGCTCGTCACCCACGACGTGGAACTGGTGGCCCAGGCAGCCGACCGGGTGCTCATCCTATCTGCCGGGCGCATCTCGGCGGACGGCTCGCCGAGCCGGGTGCTGACGAGCGAGGACACCTTTTCGCCGCAGGTGGCGCGGGTCTTTCCCGGCCAGGGTTGGTTGACCGTGGACGACGCGCTGAACGGCCTGCGAGCGCACCAGGGACAGCGATGCAAGTATCCTGCTGCCGTGTCGTGAACATTTGACCGGGTTCGCGCGGCTCCGTATAATCAGAGCGTTGCCGTTGTGTAGCCATCGATGCGCGGGCGCGATGCTTCGAACGGTCCCCGTGAGACACGCCGGAGACTGACGCGGGCGCATTGATCCGAGTAGTTTGGGAGGTTTCAAGAGGCCATGGCATCCACCATTACGCTCACGGCACAGCCGCGCGCCGCCGATTCGCGGCCCAGGGCGCTGCGCCGTGCGCAGCTCGTGCCCGGGGTGCTGTACGGCCCCCAGTTTGATAGCAGGTCGCTGCAGTTTAACACCCGGGAGCTGGGACGCGTTCTGCGGGAAGCGGGCACCAGCGCCCTGATCGAGTTGAGCATCGATGGTACCGATGGCAACGAGATCATCCTCATCCGCGATATCCAGCGCGACCCCGTCACCCGCGCCATCCTGCACGTCGATCTGTACCGCACCCAGGCCGACGTGGCCATCCGGCTCCAGGTGCCCCTCGTGCAGCATGGAGAGGCGCCGGTTCTGGAGATCGTGGGCGCCTACATAAACACCCAGCTCGACGAACTGGAGATCGAGTGCCTTCCGGGCAACGTGCCCTCGGCCATCACCGTGGATCTCACGCGACTCGTGGATATGGAATCGGCGATCACCGTCGCCGATCTCGACATCCCCGAGGGCGTCACCGTCCTCACCCCGATCGATAGCGATGTCGTCCGGCCGGCCTATGCTACTATGGAGGTCGAGGAGGAGGTCGAGGAGCTCGAACTGGGCGAGGAGGAGCTCGTCGAGGGCGCCGAGGGAGCCGAGGAAGAGGAGGCCCCCGCCGCAGAAGAGGACGGCGAAGAGGAGTAATCCCTCCGCCACCGCGCATCCGCGACCGCCCGCGCCCGGGAGTCCGGCCCTACCAGGGGGTCGACGCCCGGGCGTTTTCCTTTCTCCCGGCCTCCATCGCGTGTGGCCGCGGGGCCCCTCCGGTGTGTGGCGTCCCGTCCCTGATGCCGTTGACCGGGCTACCTGGGGCGCTATAATGCGGCCGCCGAACCGGGCGCGCGACGCACAGGAGGACGCAACGTGAACCTCTCGTTTCTGATGCCGCTGACCTTGGAGAACATTGCCAGAGCGGAGAAACTCGGCTACGACGCCATCGAGGTCGGCGCCGGCTGGGCCACCGCTCCTACCCTGGGCGAGATCGAGGCCAACCTCTCCCAGTTCAAGGACGCCCTCGTCGAGAGTGGCATCGGCGTCACCTCGGTGGCCATCTATGGCAACACCATCGGCACGCCGGTCGACGAGGCAGTTGACCACTGGGAGCGGGCCATGCGGGTGGCGCTGGATCTAGGCTGCGGCGTCGTCTCGGGCCTCACGGGACGCGACAACGCCCTGACGGTGGACGACAACCTGCCCCTCTTTGCCGAGCGCTTTGGCCCGATCTGCGAGCGCGCCGAGGATCTGGGCGTGCGCATTGCCCTGGAGCCCTGGCCCGGCAGCGTGCGCGGCCACGGTCCCTATCGCTGGACCAACATGGCCACCACCCCCGAGCTGTGGACCAGGCTGATCGACGCGGTTCCCAGCCCGGCCCTGGGCATGGAGTATGACCCCTCGCACTATGTCTGGCAGCAGATCGATCACCTGTGGGTCATCAGCGCCTTTGCCGACCGCATCCACCACGTCCACGCCAAAGACATCGTCATCGACGAGCGCAAACTGGCCTGGGTCGGGGTTCACGGGGCGGGATGGTGGCGATTCGTCATCCCCGGCCTGGGCGAACTGGACTGGGAGGACATCTTTGATGCCCTAGCCGGGGCCGGCTACCAGGGCGACTTGGCCGTGGAGCACGAAGACAACACCTACCTCAACGAGCGCTGGGACGAGGGGCTGGCCATCGCCCTGGGCACCCTGCGGCCTTTGGTGCGGGACTATTCCGACTGACGGTACAGCGCGCAGAACGCAGAACGCCAAGCGGGGCGGGGGATGATGTCCCCCGCCCCGCCCTTCGCATCGTCCGCTTACAGGTCTTCGGCCACCCAACTCAGGCCTAGGCGAGCCAGGGTGCCCGCGCCGGGCGTGCCGTTCTCGTCCCAGCCGGCCATCTGATAGTACACCTCGCGGGCCCGCAGGAACTCTTCCTCCGTCACCCGAACGCCGTCGGTGGCGCCACCGACCAGGGGCTGGAAGGCCTTCTTGGGGAGCGTATCATAGTCCTTGCCCAGCCCCTCCCGGGCGTTGAACGCGCGGAGCAGGTTCAGGCGCCGCTCGCCCACCTGCTGGACCTCCTCCAGGGTGGTCTGCCACCCGGTGATGGCCCGGATCGCCTCGACCAGCTGAACGGGGCCGTAGAGCTGCCAGGAGGGTCCCCAGACGAACTGGCAGGTGCCCAGGCAGTCCAGGGCAGAAAAGAGGTGCTCGGTGAACAGGGCGAACCGCACCTTTTCGTCCGACAGATCCCGCGCGTCCACCGGGTGGATGAGACCCATCGTCGAAAGGCGATCGAGGGTTTCCTTGTCCTGGGTCGGCGTATAGTTGGGATCGTGCTCGTGAGACATGTGATCGGCCCCAAAGGGATTCACCGCATAGATGAGCGCCAGGGAGCGCTTGGCCTGCGGGACGTGGGCCGGGAACTCTTGCTTCTTGCAGGCCACCACGAGGTCCTCGGCGCCCTTGCCGATCTGCTCCGCAGCCCGATAGGAGCCCTGGGCGAGGAGGTCGCCGAGGCCCTGCCGGTCGGCGATCATCTGGACCATCTGGACCATCGCGTCCGCGTTGCCAAAGCGCAGGTCGATCCCGCCGGTATCGGCCGCGGTCAGGATGCCCTGCTCAAAGCAGTCCATGGCGAACGCCACCGTGGCCCCACAGGAGATGGTATCCATCCCATACTTGTTGCAGATCTCGTTGGCCAGGGAGATGGCCGCCAGGTCATCCACGCCGCAGTAGGAGCCCATCGTGGCGACGGTCTCGTACTCGGGGCCGCCGTAGCGCGGATCGACCGTGTAGGGGCCCTCGTTCACCTCAACAACTCGCTTGCAGCGGACAAGGCAGCCGTAGCAGGTATCTCGCTCCTTGAGGATGGTCTGCGACATCGTCTCGCCCCACAGGCTCTCCCAGCCCTCGAACACGCCGCTGGACCAGTTCCGGGTGGGGAGCGCACCGGTCTCCTGGAGGCCGATGACGCCGTTGGGCGTGCCGTTCAGCCCGATCCCATAGACGCCGCTCTCCTCAAAGTGGTCCCTGCCCCAGCGGGCCATCTCCCGCAGGCACTCGGGATCGGCGACCTCGGGTCGAGCGTGCCCGCGGACGGCGACCGCCTTGAGGTTCTTGGAGCCCATCACGGCGCCCATGCCGGTCCGTCCGTTCGCGCGGTTGGCATAGTTCATCACGCAGGCAAAGCGCGTCAGGCGCTCGCCCGCCGGGCCGATCTGGAGGACCTGGACGCGCGGGTCGTCGTGCTCGGCGCGGATGGCGTCCTCGACGTCACCGGTAACCTGGCCCCACAGGTGGCCCGCATCGCGCAGCTCGGCCTCCCCATCGTGGAGCCAGAGGTACACGGGGCGCTCGGCCCGCCCGCGGATGATGATCGCGTCGTACCCCGCGAATTTGAGCTCCGCCGGCCAGAACCCGCCGGCCTGCGAGTCGCCGATCGCGTCGGTGAGGGGCGACTTGGCGTTCATCATGACGCGGCTGAGGCCGCTGATGGGCGCGCCGGTGAGGGTGCCGACAGAGATCGCTAGGACGTTCTCGGGGCCCAGGGGGTCCGCGCCCGGCGGCATCATCTTGAGGAGATAGTGGAGGTTGAGTGCGCTACCGCCCATGTAGGTCCGATAGAAGGATTCCGGAGGCGTCTCGACTTCCAGCGTCCCACTGCTGAGGTCAACGTGCAACACCTTGCCCATGTACCCGTATGGCATTGTTCTCTCCTCGCGCGTGTGGGGCATACCTGCGTATGCGCCTTGGCCGCTCGTGCACGAGTATAGCCGAGGTAGGCCGACCCGGGCAAGTGCGAGAGCCCATGCCAGACTCCCGCACGGGCATGCCGCCCACTATCCGGCCCGAGTAGACCGGTTGGTATAGCCTCTCGCGGCCCATCGACTTCTGGCCAGATGGTGGCCGGTTCGCTAGTTCACCTACGTTCAACCTCGTTCATCAGACCGCGGGCGCCATTCCGATCCCATAGCCCTCCATCCGGCTGGCCGGCGGCGATGCCGCAAGCGCTGGGACCAAGTGCCGTTTTCGGGCGGGCCGTGGCTGTGCTACAATCCCCCTACATGACAAGGAGGCTATCATGCAGATCGGATTCGTCACCCTGGGGATGGGCCGCGAGCCGCTGGACGCCGTGCTGGCCGCGGCCCGGGCCGCGGGCTGCGAGGCCATGGAACTCAACGGCCGTGAGACCGTGCACCACAACCTGTGGGCGCCGCCCATCGATTTTGAGAGCCTGCAGCGCGAGGTGGGCGCCAGCGGCGTCGACGCGACCAGCCTGGGCGGGTACTGC
Source organism: Chloroflexota bacterium (assembly GCA_012513725.1). GTDB lineage: Bacteria > Chloroflexota > Anaerolineae > UBA1429 > UBA1429 > JAAZBQ01. The sequence continues at coordinate 1,586 of JAAZBQ010000458.1, read as the reverse complement.
AACTTTGCCGCCACCAGCGACGCGGCCCTCGAGGAGGAGGTGCGCCAGTTTCTCGGCTACTGCGACGTGGCCCGGGAGATGGGCATCCCGGTCGTCCGCGCCTTTCCCGGCGACGTCGTCGAGGGGCACACGCTGGATGAGCTATACCCGAGCATCGTGGCCGGCTTTGGGGCCGTGGTGGACGAGATCGCGGACTGGGGCGTGCGCATCGGGATCGAGAACCACGGCCGGCTGCTGAACGACGGCGACCGCCTGTACGACCTGGTCCGCGAGGTGGATAGCCCCCTGCTCGGCATCACCCTGGACACCGGCAACTTTTGCTGGGCCGGCCACCCGATCGATCGCGCCCATCGCTTCCTGGAGCGCCTGGCGCCGATGGCGGTGAGCGTCCACGTAAAGGACGGCCGCTTCATCGACGGCGAATGGACCCTGTTCCCCGCCGGGCGAGGCGACATCGACCTACCCGGCGTGTTCGCCGCGCTGCAGGCCGTGGGCTATGACGGGCCCGTGCTCAGCGAGTACGAGGGGACGGCCGATTTCCTCGCCAGCACCACCGAGTCGGTCGCGTACCTGCGCGGGCTGCGCGACGGACGGGGTCTGCGATAGCGAGGCAGAGTCGGGGGCCTGCGGGGAGCGAAAGGGAGCGAACGCGGTGGATGCGCAGATCGGCGTGGCCAAAGTGGCCAAGTACGCGGTAGACGAGAGCGGCGACACGGTGGAACTCATCGAGCGGCCCAACGGGGGCCTCTCGGCGGTGCTGGCCGACGGCCAGCGTAGTGGCCGCTCGGCCCGGATCATCTCCAACATTGTGGCCCGCAAAGCCATCTCGCTCTTGGGCGAGGGGATCCGTGATGGGGCCGCGGCTCGCGCTGCGCACGATTACCTGCGCACGCACCGCCGGGGTCAGGTCTCGGCAGAGTTGCAGATCGTCTCCATCGACCTGCAGACCCTCACGCTGGTGATCTCCCGGAACACCCACTGCGCCGCTTATGTCGTCTCGGGGGGCGAGTGCCGCGCCCTCGATGCCTCGTCACAGCCCATCGGACTGTACGCCCACACCCGACCCGTCATCGAGGAGATCGCGCTGCAGCCCGGCACCTATGCGGTAGCAACCTCTGACGGGGTCTGCTCGGCGGGCCGACGCCGCGGGCTGGCGATGGACGTCGCCGCGCTCCTCCCCGCGTGGACGGCCGACGGGCCGGGGGCCCAGGCCCTGGCCGATGCCATCCTGGAACGGGCGCTGGAGCTGGACGAGCGCCGCCCTACTGACGATACGAGCGTCATCGTGGTGGCCGTCCTCGAGTCGGACGCGCCCGAGCCGCGCGTCCGACGCCTCTCCGCCGTCTTTCCGTTGTAGGGAAACGGCCGAGCGCGCCACCGGCGCGGAGGTGCGAGATGAGCCACGAAGGCCGCCCCACCCGCGGGATTCCCGAGCCCATCGCCGGGCGGATCGGGATCGTGGGCCCGTGTGCCTCGGGCAAGAGCACGCTGATGGCGGGCCTCCTGCGCCTCGGGTTCGACGCCCACCAGTGCGCCCAGGAGCACTCGGCGATCCCCGACATGTGGCGGCGCCTGACCCGGCCCGC
>JAAZBQ010000457.1 GCA_012513725.1 Chloroflexota bacterium | reverse complement strand
TCCTCCGGCCAGCCCAGCATGTGACACTTTTCCCAGATATAGTAGCAATAGTTGTCCCAGGAGACCTCGCCGGGGGCGCGATGGTCGACGTGGGGGATAAAGCCACCCTCGGCCACCGCCGGCTCCAAGCGCTTGAGCTCGCGCAGGATCCCCTCACGCCCCTCGTGGAGCGCGAACTTGTTGAACCCGCCGCGGATCAGGAGCGACCGCCCGTACTCCTTTTTCAGCGCCACGGGATCGTTGCCGGGGTTGACCTCCAGCGGGAACATGCAGTTCAGCCCCACCGAGAGCCACAGCGGGATCAGCTTTAGGATGTTGCCGTCGCAATCCGTCCAGATGACGTCGATGCCGTGCTGCCGGATCATGTCCATCACCGGCTTCATGTGGGGCATGATGCGGTCGCGGAAGAACGTCGGGCTGAGGATCGGCCCGCTGTTAAAGGCAATGTCCTCCCAGCCGGAGGCCGCGTCGAACTGGCCCCGCTCCAGGACCGTGGGCATCAACCGCAGCGCCATCTCGGCCATGTGCGCCACCATTTCCTCGACGAGGTCGGGATCGTCGACGGAGAGGTAGGCCAGGTTCTCAAACCCCACCCAATCGCGGATGCGCCCGATGAACGAGCCAAAGCCGGTTTGCACGGGGTTCGTGGTGGTGCGGGTCATCTCTTCCCGGGCGCGCAACTCGTCCTCGTCGATCACCCGCACGGGATGCTCGGGATCCAAGAACTCGTCGCGGAACGCCTCCCAGGAGGCGCGGTCGCGGATGGGGAACTCGAGAAAGTGGGGGATCGTCTCGCTGCCGATCGTCTGCCGCTCCGAGAGCACGCCCAGGCCATCGCGAAAGGTGACGGTGGTGTCCGTCTTCTGGACGATCACCTCCTCGCGCACGGGCATGGCGCCCAGGCGGGCCGAAAAGCCCTCGAACTGCTCGATGCCAAAGTACTCCTCGACGGCGCGGTCGGGGATGGCGCCGCTGCCGTTGCGCATGGACGCGGGCAGATGGCCCTCGGCCATCCACTGCTCCTTGAGCTCCGCCCAATAGCCGAACTCCAGGTGTGAGATGTAATCCACGTGCTGGTAGTGCATGACCCGGCGGAACCGCTCGCGAGGCGTCAGGTCCTGGCCGAACCGCCCCGCTCCCTTGCGCAAGTCCATGGGGAACCTCCGTTTTCCTGTAGCGACGAGACCAAAGGGATGATACCCATCCGCGTCGCGCTGTCCAGCGCCGATCGGTCCCCTGTGTCCACGCGGGCCGGATCGCCGGGGTTTTGACAGCCCGGCCAACGCGATTATAGTCGGGTGTCGGGCCACCCTCGGCCCGCGGCATGGAATCCGCTCGCAGGTATCCACTGGCGGAGGGCAACCGGACATGATCCAGGTTGAGGGACTCACCAAGCAATACGGCGCCGTACAGGCCCTGCACGGCATCTCTTTCGATGTGCCCCGGGGCGAGATCCTGGGCTTCCTGGGACCCAACGGCGCCGGCAAGACCACTACCATGCGCATCCTCACCGGGTATATGCCCCCCAGCGCGGGCACGGTCACCATCGATGGCATGGATGTGTTTGACGATTCGATGGCCGTGCGACGCATCGTGGGCTATATGCCGGAGACGGTGCCCCTGTACACAGAGATGACCGTCCAGGACTATTTGGACTTTATGGCGGCCATCCGGCGCGTGTCGGGTCGGCGCGCGGCCGTGGAGCGGGTCATCGAGGCCTGCGCCATCGGCGATGTGCGCGACAGGATCATCGGTCGTCTCTCCAAGGGGTACCGGCAGCGCGTGGGCCTGGCCCAGGCGCTGGTCCACGACCCGCAGGTGCTAGTGCTCGACGAGCCCACCATCGGGCTGGATCCCCGGCAGATCCTGGGGGTCCGCGAGCTGATCAAGAGCCTGGGCGGCGAGCGCACCATCATCCTGAGCAGCCACATCCTCCCGGAGATCAGCCAGGTCTGCGACCGGGTCATGATCATGCACCGGGGCCGCATCGTGGCCGAGGACACCACCGAGGGCCTCACCGAGCGGCTGCAGGGCGGCATGCGGGTGCGCATCCAGATCGCCAAGACGCGGGAGGATACGGTCCCGCGCATCGCAGCGGTAGCGGGCGTGGCCTCTGTGGAGTCGGGCGAAGACGGGCAGTTCGACGTGGTCTGCGAACCCGGCCAAGACGTGCGCGCGGGCCTGGCCGCCCTGGCCGTTGGGCAGGGCTGGGGGCTCCTGGAACTGCGGGTCGCCTCGCTGAGCCTCGAAGAGATCTTTATCCAGCTCACTACCGACGAGGCGCCGGTCGAGGCCGAGCCGGAGCCCACGGTGGCGGCGGAATAGGAGGCGCCCGATGACCAACGTGCTACACATCGCTCGCCGCGAGCTGGCGGCCTACTTTGGCTCGCCGATCGCCTATGTCGTGGGGGCCGTGTACCTGGCCGTCATGGGGGGCATGTTCGGGCTGATCCTGGTGTACTCGCGGGAGGCCACCATGGCCTACCTGTTCTACCACGGCGTGTCGCTCCTGTTCCTCGTGCTGGTCAGCCAGGTGCTGACCATGCGCCTCCTCGCCGAGGAACAGCGGCAGGGCACCATGGAGCTGCTCCTCACGTCGCCGGTACGCGATGGCGAGGTGGTGCTGGGCAAGTATCTGGCGAGCCTGGGGGTGTTCCTGGCGCTGGTCGGCTTGACCCTGGCCTTTCCGCTGGTCCTCCTGCGCCTGGGGAACCCGGATATCGGCCCGCTCCTCTCCGGGTACCTGGGCTACGTGCTGCTCGGCGCCGCGATGCTGGCCATCGGCGTGTTCGCCTCCTCGGTCACCCAGAACCAGATCGTGGCGGCCGTGCTGGGCATCGGCATCAACCTGATCCTGTGGGTCTCCGGCGACCTGGGCGACACCGTCGGCGAGGGGTTGCGGGCCGTGGTGCAATACCTGCCGCTGTTTGCCCACTATACCGACATGGTGCGCGGCATCATCGACACCAAGGACATCATCTACCTGCTCAGCGTCATCGTGCTCTTTCTCTTCCTGAGCACGCGCATGGTGGAAGCGCGGAGGTGGAAGTAGCATGCGCGATCGGTTGGCGCGATATGCTCCCTACGTCGCCCTGCTAGGGGCGGCCCTCATAGCGGTTGCGCTCGGCGCGCGGCTCGTGGTGGGCGCCCGGGAGATCTGGCACGAGGCGGTGGGCGCCGGGGGCCTGGCGCTGCTGGCTGCCGCGGCGCTCCTGCGGCCGGACGCCGTCCGGCGCGCCCTCACGGGCCGCCAGGCCCGCTACGGCGGGAACGCCGCGGTAATGAGCGTGGCCATGGTCGGCATCCTGGTGCTGGTGAACTATATCGGCGCCCGGTATCCCCAGCGCTGGGACGTCACCGAGGAGCAACAGTACACCCTCTCGGAGCAGACGCTCCAGATCCTCGCCTCGCTCCAGGAACCCGTGTCCATCAAGGCGTTCTTTACCCCGGCGCACTATTCCCGGGGTCAGGCCGAGGACATGCTCAAAGAGTACGCCGTGCGCTCCAACATGGTCACCTATGAGGTGATCGATCCCGAGTCGCAGCGCCGGCTGACCATCGACTACCAGATCGCCCGCGACGGCACCATCGTCATGGAGCGCGGCGAGCGTCGCGAGGTGACCTTTGGCGTGCAGGAGCAAGACCTCACCGGGGCGCTCCTCAAGGTGAGCCGCGACAACGTGCACGGGGTGTATTTCGTCACCGGGCACCAGGAGCGGGACATCGAGAATGCCGAGGGGATCGGGTACGACATGATCCGCCAGGTGCTGGAGAGCGAGAACTATAACGTGGGCACGGTGAACCTGGCCACCGGCGAACCGCTGCCCGCTGACCTGCGGGTGCTGGTCATCGCCGGACCCCAGGTGGAGCTGCAGCCAGGGGAGATCGAGCGCATCGAGGAGTACATCGCCGGGGGCGGCCGGGTGCTGGCCCTGGTGGAGGCCGGCCAGGCCGACCCCTTCGCCGGCCTCCTGGAGCAGTACGGCGTGCGCCTGGCAGACAACGTGATCATCGACCCGCAGCAGGCCTTTTTCGGCGACCTGGTGACCCCCCTGGTGTCGCAGTTCGCCTACCACCAGATCACCAAGGACCTCACCGGCCTGAGCACCATCTTTCCCACGGTGCGGGCCGTCGAGCCGGTGGAGCCCGCCCCGGAGGGCTGGGCGGTCACGCTCCTGGCGCAGTCCAGTGCCAGCGCCTGGGCCGAGACGGCCTACGTGGCCGAGCAGGTGGCCCAGGATCCCGAGGAAGCGAGCGGCCCCCTGGGGCTGATGGCCGCTATCGAGCCGCAGGGCGAGCCCGAGGGCCGGGGACGGCTCGTGGTGGTGGGCGACACGGATTTCGCCACCAACGAGGTGCTGGCCGCGGTGCGGGGGATCGCCAACATTGACCTGTTCATGAACGCCATCGGCTGGCTGGCCGAAGAGGACGAGTTGATCTCCATCCGCCCCAAAGAGTACCAGATGCGCAGCGTGGTGCTGACCTCGCCGCAGTCGCGGGCGGTGGTCTATGGCAGCATCATCTTCCTGCCGCTGAGCGTGCTGTTGGCCGGCGGGCTCGTCTGGTGGAGGCGGCGCTGAGATGCGGTACCGCAACACGGTGATCCTGCTGGGGATCCTGGCGATCCTGGGGGCGTACGTGTGGTTCTTTGAGCGGGGGCCGGCCGGCGACGCGGCCACGGCCACGCCCGCCCCGGAACCGATCCTGGCCTTCGACCCGCACGCGGCCCGGGCGCTCTCCCTCTCCCGCCCGGCGGACGGAGCGAGCACCCGCCTCGAGTACGCCCCGGAGGAGGAGACCTGGTACGTGGCAGGCCCCGGCGAGCGCGAAGCGGCGGACCAGACCCAGGTGACGCTCCTGGTGAGCTACCTTTCGGACCTCACCCCCCTGCGGGTGCTGGAGGGGCCGCTGGACAGCATGGCCACCTACGGGCTGGATCCGTCCCGGGCAACGGCCACGGTCATCATCGAGGGCGGCGGCGAGGTCGCGCTGGAGATCGGGGAAGAGTCGCTGACGAGCGCCGCGCACTATGCGCGGCTGCCGGGGGATGGGGCCGTGTACACCATCTCCTCGTACATCGGCGAGAACGTCCTGCGATTCATCGACGCTCCGCCGTACCGGCCCACCCCCACACCGACGGCCGAGCCCACCCCGCCCCCGGCCCAGACGCCGACGCCGTAAGCGCAACCTCCCGGAACCGGGCCGCGATAGCCCGGTTCCGGGAGGCCGTGTGCTGGATACCCCCTCGCACCGGGCGCTGGAGCGCGCCGCGCAGCGAGAGGGGGGCGATGCCTCTAGTTCTGGCCCGTCACCTGCTTGTAGACCCGGGCCATGGGATACACATAGCCCGCGGCGGTCTGGGCGACCCACTCGCTGCCCCGCAGGCGGATGGACCCCATCTCGTAGGCGGATTCCCCGTC
>JAAZBQ010000456.1 GCA_012513725.1 Chloroflexota bacterium | reverse complement strand
TCTCGGGCACGCCTGCACCCACTACCCCTGGTGTACGAGGGCGCAGAGGGCGCGCCGGTCGCCGGCACGTCGTTGACAAAAGGGGGGCGCTATGCTACCATCGCTACGACGTGTTGCAGTTTATTGCGCTTCTTGCCGCACGGACCACCGTGCGGCGGAACCCCGCTCCGGGGGATGGCGCCGTCATTGCCATCGACGGCCACTACCGGAGCCGCTGCACGAGCACTCGCATTCCGAGCACTGAAGAGCATCCCAGGCGCCGCCCCATCCGGCGGCGTGGTTACCTCCGAGGAGGCCCTCATGGACATATCCGCGCAACCAGAGGATCGGCAGGCCATCATCAAGGTCGTCGGCGTGGGGGGCGGCGGGTGCAACGCAGTCAACCGCATGATCGAGACGGGCCTCGTCGGCGTAGAGTTTGTCGCCGTGAATACCGATATCCAGGCTCTGCGGAGCTCCCTGGCTCCCGTGCGGCTGCAGCTCGGTGCGGAGCTCACCCGCGGGCTGGGCTCGGGCGCCAACCCGGGCATCGGGGCCAAAGCCGCCGAGGAATCGCGTGACGAGATCCGCCAGGCGCTCGACGGCGCGGACATGGTGTTCCTCACCGCCGGCATGGGGGGCGGCACCGGCACCGGCGCTAGCCCCGTGGTCGCCGAAGTCTCCCGCAAGATGGGCGCCCTGACTGTCGCCGTGATCACCCGGCCGTTCTCCTTCGAGGGGCCCCGTCGTGGCCGCGTGGCGGATGAGGGCATCGACAAGCTCCGGGCCAATGTGGACGCGCTGATCATCATTCAGAACGATCGCATCCTGCAGCTCGTCGATCGCCACGCCCCCATCCGGCAGTCCTTTGTCATGGCCGATGAGGTCCTCTACCAGGGGGTCAAGGGGATCTCGCAGCTCATCGTCGAGGTGGGCGAGGTGAACACGGACTTTGCCGACGTCAAGGCGATCATGACCGACGGCGGCACGGCGCTGATGGCCATCGGCCGCGCCTCGGGCGAGGAGCGCGCGCTGGCCGCCGCGCAGGACGCCATCAGCAGTCCGCTCCTGGACTGCGACGACATTAGCGGCGCCACCGGCGTGATGTGGAACATCCGGGCCTCGAGCACCCTGACAATGTTCGAAGTGAACCAGGCCGCGCAGCTCATCGCCAAGAACGTATCGTCGGACGCCAACATTATCTTTGGCCACGTGATCGACGAGGACATGGGTGAGGAACTGGAAATCACCCTCCTGGCCACGGGGCTGGCGGTGGGCGAGGGCGGCTTTGCCCCGGCCCTGCCCCAGGAGATGCTCTCCGGGCGAGAGCAGCCGGCCCGCCCGCAGGCCGAGCCGGCGGATAGCTGGCTGTACGCGGACGCACCCCAGCCCGCGCGCCAGGGTGGCGGGCGCCAGCAGGCGCCCATCCGCACGGCGTCCCCCTCACGAAACGACGGCCGCGCCCCGGCCGCGCCGCAGCAGCCCGCCGGGCAGAACCGCGCGCCGGCCAAGAATCGCGCGCCGATCCTGGGTGGGCGCCGAGCGAACGCGAACCGGGATGGGCAGACCCAGCAGCGGCAGCCACAGGCGCCCCCGGCCCGCCAGCCGGCCGAGAAGCGGGAGCCCGCACCGCCCACGCGGAACGAGACCCGCAGGCCGGTGACGCCTCCGGAGCGCCAACCGGAGCCCAAGCC
>JAAZBQ010000455.1 GCA_012513725.1 Chloroflexota bacterium | reverse complement strand
GGTCGATGTTGACCGGTTGGCGCTTCACGAGTATCATGCGCGCCGTGTGATCAGGCGAACCCCTTGGGCGCGCGCCAGGAGGTGTGTCGCATCCGATGAGCACTGTGCTGGTTCTGAACGCCTCGTACGAACCCCTGAACGTCGTGCCCGTGCGGCGCGCCATTGTCCTGCTGCTCAAGGAAAAGGCCGAGATCCTCGAGGCCGCCAACCACCGCATCCGCTCATCCGAGATGTCGTTCCCCGTGCCCGTGGTGATCCGCCTCTTGTTCTTTGTGCGCGTGCCCCGCCCCATGAGCATCTCGTTCTCGCGCCGCGCGGTGATGTTGCGGGACAACTATACCTGCCAGTATTGCGGGGCGCAGCCGGCCAAGGCGGAACTCACCATCGACCACGTCCTCCCCAAGGTGCGCGGCGGCGCGACCACCTGGGAGAACGTCGTCTGCGCCTGCAAGCCCTGCAACCTGCGCAAGGGCCCGCTGACGCCCGAGGAGGCGGGGATGCGCCTGAGCGCGCCACCCCACCGCCCGCGCTACGTGGCCGTGCTGTGGCTCTCCCGCGCCACCGAGCAGGAGACCTGGAGCAAGTACCTGGAGGCCTGGGCGCCGGCGTGAAGGCCAGGAATCTACCACGGATGCCACGGATAGACGGATGGAACGGATAGGGGAGAAATCAAAAGTACACTAGGTCGCCCATCGGCGCGGCTGGCCGTTTTCGGTCAGCCGCGTTCTGGTTTTGATCCAGTACCACCGCTCCCTATCCATTCTTTATCCGTTTCATCCGTCTATCCGTGGAATCCGTGGTAGATTCGCCTACTGTGATGTGACGCGGATCTCGTCGGCCAGGAGCAGGTGGTCGGCCGTCGACCCGCCCGCGAGCGTCACCGGGAGGCGGGCGCCCGTCGCCGCGTCGTACATGCCTACCTCTAGGCGGTAGGAACCCTCCGGCGCGTCGGGCGCGACAGTCAGCACGTGCCGGTCCAGGATACGGTCGCCCGCCCGCCAGCGCTCCACCGGGGCGGCGCCCTCGGCGGGGCGGCTGTCGTGCCCGGCCCACACGGGGCCGGCGGTGGCGGGGTTGAACGCCTCGCCCAACAGGTGGGTGAACACGACGAGGTCTCCCGCTGCTTTGTCCACCGCGCGCCAGACCAGGTCCAGCGCCACCTCGCCCCCCGGGCGCGCCGTGCTCTCCGAGAGGCTATAGCCCTCCAGCACGATCCCCTCACCAACCCGCGCATCGAGGATTACCTGCGGTGCGGCGCCCGACGCGGGGCCGCTTTTCAGGACGTCCACCGTCGTCAGGGGCAGCGCCTCGTCGCCCGCAACCGTCTCGACGGTCAGCGTATAGCGCCCCTGGGGGACGCCCCGGGAGATGGCGAGGTCCAGCGCCTGCCGGGCCTGGGCGCCTGCCGCTGGGGCCTGCCCCTCGGCCAGGGCCACCGTGCGGCCGGCGGCGTCGCGCATCGCCAGGCGCAGGGGCGCAGCGGGGGCCTCGGCCCAGTAGAGGGCCAGGTGCAGCGCGTCGCCGGGGGCGTAGCGGCGCACCGGGAGTTCCCACCCCGCCAGTCGTCCGCCGCCGAAGGCGGCGTCGGCGGTTTCTGCGGGGGCATAGCCGGTCCAGACCGGCGCCTCGCCCGCTGGGTCGTAGAGGAACAGGGCGTTGTGGCCATAGCCCTGGGAGAGGACCTGGGGCACGTGGGCGTCCAGGTGGGCGCGGGCCAGGCGCTCGGGATCGGTCAGGTTCGCATCGACCTCGGCGAGCCACACGCGCCCGCCGGCGACCAGCAGGGGATCCAGGAGCTCGGCGATCCGCTCCGGGGTCACGGGCCGGTCGTCGGGCGGGATCAGGTGGACGGGCGGGCGCACGGCGTCCGCCGGGAGTTCCACGCGGCCCTCGTAATAGTCGTAGATGGGATAGCGGCCGCCGGAGTCCAGGAGCACCACGTCGCCGGGCTGCGCCTGGCTCAGGACGTTGCGCACCATGGACTGCAGCTCGTCGCGCAGGATGCGGTCCTCGTAATGCCCGGGGAGGTAGGCAAGCGACAGGGCCACGAGCCCCGCACCCACCACGTATCCCGCCGGCCGCAGGCGGCGGCCGATCCAGACCACCGCGGCGCCCAGGAGCGCCCAGAAGGCGGGCGCAAAGGGCAGCAGGTAGCGCGCCTCGACCCGGGGCGTGTAAAAGATGCTGCGGGGCTGGGCGGCGAGGTAGACCGCCACCGCCGGCAGGACCCAGGCCAAGAGGAGCGTCAGCGGCTCCAGGAGGTCAGCGCGGGCTGTTGGCGTGGCCGCGTCATCCGCCCCCACGC
>JAAZBQ010000454.1 GCA_012513725.1 Chloroflexota bacterium | reverse complement strand
CGTCCCGGCGCCCTCGAGCAGGTCTCCGTGCTGGCCAGAGACTGGTTTCGCGATCATCTCGGCGCCAGCGCACTCAGCGCCCACGGGGCATAGTGCGCTCGGGCGGAGCGGCGTCGCCGCGCGTCCCCCGGCCCTTGCTTCCTTGCCCCCGGTCGGGCTTTTCGCTATAGTGCCCCGAGGCTCGCGGCGGTCTGCCCGCCACTCTGCAGCAGGAGAACATCCCATGACGCCCCCAACCCTCAAGAACTATGTCGCCGGAGAGTGGCTCACGCCGCAGGTCGGCGAGTATGTAGGCATTATCAACCCGGCGACGGGCGAGACCCTGGCGCAGGCCCCCGTCTCTGGCGACCAGGAGGTCGCCGAGGCCGTGCAGGCGGCGGCAGAGGCCTTTCCCGGCTGGCGCGATACCACGCCCTACGCCCGCGCTCAGTTCATGTTCCGGCTCAAGGCTGTGATGGAGGCGCGCTCCGAGGATCTGGCCCGCACCGTCGTCCGCGAGCACGGCAAGATCATCGAGGAGGCCCGTGGCGAGGTGCGTCGGGCCATCGAGAACGTCGAGGTGGCCGCCGGCGTGCCCACCCTCATGATGGGCTACAACATGGAGGACGTCTCCATCGGCATCGACGAGGACTGCCTCCACCAGCCCCTGGGCGTCTTTGCCTGCGTTGCCCCGTTCAACTTTCCCGCCATGGTGCCCATGTGGTTCTTGCCCTACGCCGTGACGTGCGGGAACACCTATGTCCTCAAGCCCTCCGACCGCTGCCCGATGACCCAGACCCTCCTGTTCGAGCTGCTCGAGGACGTCGGCCTGCCCCCGGGCGTGCTGAACCTGGTGCACGGCGGCAAGGCGGCGGTCGACGCGCTTCTGGCGCATCCGGACGTGCAGGGGATCTCGTTCGTCGGCTCCACTCCGGTGGCCAAGTACCTGTACGCCCAGGGAGCGGCCCACGGGAAGCGGATGCAGTGCCAGGCGGGCGCCAAGAACGCCCTCGTGGTGATGCCCGACGCGGACCTCGCCAAAACGGTGCCGAACGTCATCTCCTCTGCCTTTGGCTCCTCGGGGCAGCGCTGCCTGGCCGGCTCGCTGGTCATCGCCGTGGGCGACGCCTACGAACCCCTCGTCGAGCGCCTGGTGCCCGCTGCCGCGGCGCTCAAGGTGGGCGACGGGCTGGATGAGTCGGTAGACATGGGCCCGGTGATCTCCCGAGAGGCCGTCGAGCGCGTGCACCGCTACATCGACGGGGCGCTCGCCGAGGGCGCGCGGCTTCTCCTCGATGGGCGGGGGGTGCAGGTGGCCGGCCGACCAGACGGCTACTATGTCGGCCCCACCATCCTGACCGATGTGCGCCCAGAGATGGCCGTGGCGCGGGAAGAGGTGTTTGGGCCGCTCCTCGCCATCCTGCGCGCTGCCGACCTGGACGAGGCGTTGGCCATCATCGACGGTTCGCCGTACGGGAACGCGGCGTCCATCTTTACCACCTCTGGCGCCGCGGCTCGGACGTTTCGGCATCGGGTACGCGCCGGGAACGTCGGCGTGAACATCGGCGTCGCGGCGCCCATTGCCTCGTTTCCCTTTAGCGGCATGAAGCAGTCCTTCTTTGGCGATCTCCACGGCCAGGGGCGCGACGCGATCCGCTTTTTCACCGAGCGAAAGGTGGTCATCACCCGCTGGTGATCGTGGCGCACGGTAAAGGCCCGTGCGAGGCGCATAGATCGAGGGGCGGCGTCCGTGGCGCCGCCCCTCGTGTCATCTGCGTGGCATCTTGCGCCGGATGTCTAGAGGAACTCTGCGGGGCAGGGGATGCCGAGTTTGCCGGCGACCTCGCGGAGGTTGGCCACCGTGCCTGCCGGCAGGGGGATGCCGTCGCGCTCGCGCTCGGCGCGAACCCGGCCCTCCGGCTCGCCGGGCGCCAGGATCTCCTGAAAGCCCTCGGCCATCGGCAGCCCCTTGACGCCCTCGATCAGGCAATCCACGTGCGCCTTGTACTCCTCGAGGTCCGTAAAGGCGCCGATGTCCACCGCTGCGACCACGCTGTTCTGGGTTCCCGGTCGGACGGGAGGGCCTCCGACGAACGTGGGCTCGAGCAACGGGTTTCCGGCCATCAGGCTCGACAGACACTCGAACATCATGGCCAGGCCGGATCCCTTGTAGCCGCCCGCCGGCAGGAGGATCTGGGCGATCGTGGCGTCGGTCGTAGGGTTCCCATCGGCGTCGAGCGCCCACCCCAGCGGGATCGGCACCCCCTTGTCCACCGCCAGCGACACCTTGCCCCCTGCGGCGACCGACGTAGCCATGTCGAGCACCAGAGCGTCGTGCGTCTTCGCGGGAACGGCGATGGCCAGGGGGCTGTTGTGCACCCCCGCGGCGCGCGCCCCATAGGGCGCCATGTTTGGCGGGTTGCAGACAAAGGTCAGCCCCGCCAGCCCCTCCTCGGCGGCCATCAGGGCATAGTAGCCCATGGCGCCCTGGTGGGTGGTGTTGCGGATGAGGCCCCATCCGATGCCGACGGTGCGGGCCTTGTCGATCACGCGCCGCATGGCCATCTTGGTCACCACCGGCCCAAACGCGTGGTCCGCCTCGACCAACAGGGTGGCGGGGGTCTCGCGCTCGATGCGGACATCGGGGCGGCAGTTCATGCCGCCCGCCTCAATGCTCTGGATGTAGGAAGGAATCCGGAGGACGCCGTGCGAGTCCACGCCGCGGAGGTTGGCCCACACCAACACCTCGGCCTCGGTGGCGGCATCTTCCGGCGGCATGCCGGCGCGCTCGAACACCTGCGCCGCGAACTCGCGAAGCGTCTCTGCGCCGACGCGGATCTCGTCAGTCATGTGATCTCCTCGCTCGAGCGACCTCGTCGCTCCTGGTAGCCTGCCCTACTCACCGAGGCGCGGCAGGGGGTTCTGGCGATGGCACTCTTCGATGACGGCGATCTGCTGGCGCACCTGCTGGGGGGTAACGACCAGCGGCGCCCCGGCGGTGAGCG
>JAAZBQ010000453.1 GCA_012513725.1 Chloroflexota bacterium | reverse complement strand
CGGGGGCGGGGTTGTAGCGGAACCACTCCACCTGCTGCTTGATCCAGCCAAAGCCCATGCCCTGGACGTGGTTCAGGATGTTGTCGTGGTTGCCGTCGGTGATCATGTCCGCCTGCACCCCGTAGCCAAACCCCGCGCTGGAGCCCGAGGGAGCGGGCGCCGGTGGGGGCGGCACGGCGGTGGGTTCCGGCGTCGGCGCGTTCGGGTCCGGCGTCGGCGTGGGCTCCTGGGCAGAGATCAGCACGTACACCTGGGCGCCAAAGCACTCGCCCTCCTGCTCGCAGATCCGCCAGTCGCTCTGGTACCGTCCCGCCGCATCGGGGGCGGTCATGTCGACGGATACCTCGACGGTGTCCTCCGGCTCGATGGCGTCGATCGCCACGGAAGTGACCTCGGCCATCGCCTCGCCGGCGACGTGCCGGAACTCGATCTCCTCCGGCCAGGGGCAGTTGCCGGTGTTGCTCAGCCGCCACGTCTTGGTAAAGGCCGTGCCGGGCAGCATCACCGTGTTATCGGGGATGGAGACGTCCGCCACATAGGCCGAGTTCAGCGTGCACCCGGGCGTCGCGGTGGGCTCTACCGTCGCCGTGGGTGTCGGCGAGGGGGCCTCGGTCGCGGTGGGTGACGGCTGACTGGTGGCGGTCGGCGTCGGCATCTCGGTGGGCGGCGGAGTCTCTGAGGCCGGCTCGTCGGTCGGTGCGGCCTCCGTTGGATCAGGGGCTTGCGCGACGGGGGTGCCGTCGCCCCCGGTGGGCTCAGTGGTAGCTGCTGACGGATCCGTGCAGCCCGAGATGATGAGTGTCAGGAGCAACAGAACGTAGATTAACTTGGAATGCCGATGACGTGTGCCCAATGTGTCCTCCTGTTCGAGTGGTTGTGCGGATTCGCCCTCGTGACTGCAGCGGTACAGGCAGGCATTCTACCCGCTTTGCCGTTCGGTGCAAGGCAAGGAGCAATGGGTGAGGAGCCGGCGCTCGTCGACCCCGCGCGCCCATTGTCCGCGCCGGGCGATGATGCTAGAATGCCCCGGCATCGAGTCCCACAGCCGGCACCGTGTTCGGCAACTGGCGCGGCGACCGGTCTAGGAAGGGGAGGGACATGAAGACACAGAGCGGCCCACGGATGGAGTTCCACATCGCCCGTACGGCGCGCGTGCGCTACCGGTTCGACGAGTCGCTCTTTGCGTTGACGGGCAACTATATCCTGGTGGACGCCTACGCCGCCCGCGTCATGGCCCAAAAGATGAACGCCGAGCGAGACCTGGCCCGCTTCCCCGAGCGCACCGTGCGCGCCGGCGAGCTGAACGCCATGGGTCTCCTGGACGAGATCTCCCACTATATCGTGGCGCAGTACCGGGAGCAGATCAACTCCCAGGCCATGGCCGAGGCGCTCGACTGGATCGTCGAGCGCCTTGGGGAGGAGGTCGTCGACGCTGCCCTGCTCTGCTTTGCCGAGGACTTTCCCCCGCTGGCCGTGCATCGCGGCGACCTCTCGGCCACCGAGTACCTGGAGGGGGAGACGTCCGGCACGCCGAATCGCCAGGTGCTCCTGGAAGAGATGCTGATGCTCTGGCTGGAGAACCTGAATCCGGCCTTTGCCCCCTTTCAGGAACTCTTTGATGACGACGCCCTGGAGGCCGCGACGGGCTACCGGCGACTGATCGACGCGGCGGACGACTATTTCGAGACCCAGCCCCCCTTTGGCCCCGACCGGCAGCCCCTCGTTGCCATGCTCCGCGCCCCGGCGCTGGCCTCGCCGGACTCCCTCTCCGGCCAGCTGGCCTTTGTCCGCGACCGCTGGGGCATGCTCCTGGGACGGGCCTTTCACCGCCTCCTGGGCGGGCTGGACCTCATCAGCGAGGAGCAAAAGGCCGTCTTTGCCGGCCCCGGCCCTGCCCGCGTCTACGACTATCGCGGCCTGAGCGCCGAGGAGGAGCGGTTCAGCCCAGACCTGGACTGGATGCCCCAGACCGTGCTCATCGCCAAGCACACCTACGTCTGGCTGGACCAACTCTCGCGGAAATACGGCCGCGCCATCTCCCGCCTCGACCAGGTGCCCGACGAGGAACTGGACGCCCTGGCCCGCCAGGGGTTCACCGGGCTGTGGCTCATCGGCCTCTGGGAGCGCAGCCCCGCGTCGCAGCGCATCAAGCAGCGTATGGGCAACCCCGAGGCTGTGGCCTCGGCCTATTCCGTATACGACTATGCAGTGGCCGTCGACCTGGGGGGCGATGCGGCCTGCCTGAACCTCCGCGAGCGCGCCTGGCAGCGGGGCATTCGCCTGGCCAGCGACATGGTGCCCAACCACATGGGCATCGACTCCCGCTGGATCATCGAGCACCCCGACTGGTTCATCGGCCTGGACCACAGCCCCTTTCCCGGCTATTCCTTCTCCGGCCCCGACCTGTGCGACGACGAGCGCGTGGCCGTGCTCCTCGAGGACCATTATTACGACCGCACGGATGCCGCGGTGGTGTTCAAGCGGGTGGATCGCTGGACGGGGAGCGAGCGCTATATCTACCACGGCAACGACGGCACCACGATGCCCTGGAACGACACCGCCCAGCTGGACTTTCTCCAGGCGGAGGTGCGCGAGGCTGTCACGCAACTCATCCTCCACGTGGCGCGGATGTTCCCCATCATCCGCTTTGACGCCGCGATGACCCTGGCTAAGAAGCATTTCCAGCGCCTGTGGTACCCGGAGCCTGGCACCGGCGGGGCCATCCCCTCCCGGGGAGAGCACGGGCTGACCCGCGAGCAGTTCGACGCCTTGGTGCCCCAAGAGTTCTGGCGGGAGGTGGTGGATCGCGCCGCACAGGAGGCGCCCAACACGCTGTTCCTGGCCGAGGCCTTTTGGCTGATGGAAGGCTACTTTGTGCGCACGTTGGGCATGCACCGGGTGTACAACAGCGCGTTCATGAACATGCTCCGCGACGAAAAGAACGCCGAGTACCGTCTGGCGATCAAGAACACCCTGGAGTTCGACCCGCGCATCCTCAGGCGCTATGTGAACTTTATGAACAACCCCGACGAGCGCACGGCCGTCGACCAGTTTGGCAAGGACGACAAGTATTTCGGCGTCTGCATCATGATGGCCACCATGCCCGGATTGCCGATGTTCGGCCACGGGCAGATCGAGGGGTACGCGGAAAAGTATGGCATGGAGTACCGCCGGGCGTACTGGGACGAGCGACCCGACCCGGCGCTCGGTGAGCGCCACGAGCGGGAGGTCTTTCCGCTTCTCCAGAGGCGGCGTCTCTTTGCCGAGGTCGATGATTTCCTGCTCTACGACCTCTTTACCCTCGATGGCCACGTGGACGAGAACGTGTTCGCCTACTCGAACCGCGCCGGGGACGAGCGCGCCCTGGTCCTCTGCCACAACCGCTACGCTGAGGCCCGGGGATGGGTGCGTATGTCGGTGGCCTATGCGGATCCCTCGGCGCCGGGGGACGGGGCGCGCCGCCAGCGATCCCTCGGCGAGGGCTTGGGGTTGCACCCCGAGGGGCAGGCCTACACCATCTTTCGCGACCACATCACGGGGCTGGAGTACATCCGCAGCAGCCAGGAGCTGTGCGAGCGGGGCCTCTATGTGGAGCTAGGGGCGTACAAGTACCAGGTCTTTCTCGATTTCCGCGAGGTGTGGGACGACGAGTCCCACCATTATGGCAACGTCGCCGCCCACCTGAACGGCCGGGGGGTGCCCAGCGTCGAGGAGACGGCCCGGGAGTTGGTCCTGTGGCCCGTGCTGGAGCCGTTCCGCCGGCTGGTGCAGGCGGACACCCTCCGCCGGCTGATGCCCCCGGGCGAGCCGGACGCCTCGCTCCTGCGGCGGGTGCGGGGGGACGTGCTGCACCTCCTCCGCGCGGTGCGCCAGCGGATCGGGGGCGCCGGGGACGTCGACGCGGTGGCGGACGGCGTGATGGCGCGCCTGCGGGCGGTGCTGCGCCTCCCGGAGGCGCTGGACGCCCTGCCCGCCGACCTCTCCCCCGCCAACGCCTGGGCGGCCCAAGAGGTGCAGGCGGCGCTGGCCGGCGATGCGGCCACCTGGGGCACCCTCCTGGGGTGGGTGTTCGTCCAGGATCTCGGCCGCGTGGCCGGCGGGGCGGAGGGGGCCATGCGGAGCCGCGAGTGGCTCGACGAGTGGCTGCTGGGCAAGGCGCTGGCCGGCGCGCTCCGCGACCTGGGCATCGACGAACCGGACGCCCGGCGCGCCGTGGAGCGCGTCCGGGTGCTG
>JAAZBQ010000004.1 GCA_012513725.1 Chloroflexota bacterium | reverse complement strand
CGGGAGGTGCGCTGGGAGGCCACGCACCCCGAGGAGCGGGAGGCGGCCATCGACCTGGCGCTGAGCGCCGATGGCGGGCGGCGCTGGGCTCCGGTGGTGGAGGGCTTTCCGAACACCGGGGTCTACGACCTGGACACCACCGCCTGGCCCAACGGCATCTACCGCCTGCGGATCACCGCCCACCTGGAGGGGGAGGCGGCCGTAGCGGTGGGCGAGGCCTTTCGCATCGAGAACCCCGGGGGCCACGCGCCGGTGGTTTCCCTGGTGGCCCCCCGGGGTGGCGAGGCCTGGGCGGGGGCGCGGGAGGTGCGCTGGCTCGCCGACGACCCCGACGGCGATCGCCTGCGCGCGACGCTCCAGTACTCCTTGGATCGCGGCGCGACGTGGCAGACGCTGGCAGAAGGCCAGGCGGGGGCGACGTCCTACGTGTGGGATACCACCGCGGCGCCCAACTGTGCCCACGTGCTCCTGCGGGTGGCGGTCTCCGACGGGCGCTTTGCCGCGCAGGATGCCGTCCCGGCGCCGCTCGCCATCGTGAATCCCGACCGGCCGACCGTGGCCCTGGAGGCGCCCCCGGGCGAGCACTGGGTCGGCCTGCAGCGCCTGTCCTGGCAGGCCCGCGGCCCCGAGGCGCCCGGTGCCCGGGTGCACCTCGAGGTTTCCCTGGATGGCGGCACCGCCTGGCGCACCCTGGCCGGCGACCTGCCCCTGTGGGGCAGCCTCTGGTGGGACGCGGCCAGCGTCCCCGATGGCGCGGCGTTCACCCTGCGGGCGCGCCTGGAGGCCGAAGGGGAGGACCTGGCCTTGGATGTGCTGCCCCGCACGGTGACGGCGAGCGGGCCGCGCTGACGCGGGGCCGCGCTCATGCGGCATGGCCTCTCGACGCCGGACGCAGGCGGCCGGGCGGAGTGTTTGCCCGAGTCGTAAAAGGAGACGCGACATGACCGACAGCGCCACACGCTTTGCCCCCATCCGGTCCCTCGCCGAGGGCCTGCTCCTCGAATCGGGCGTGGCCTCGATGGCCCTCGCCGTCGCCCAGGGCGGCGAGATCGTCTGGGAGGACGCCGTCGGCTGGGCCGACCGCGAGCGTCGCATCCCGGCCACGCCCCACACGATGTACTCCCTGGCGTCCATCTCCAAGCCGATCACCGCCACGGCCCTGATGACCCTGGCGGAGCAGGGCAAGGTCGACCTGGACGCCCCGATCGATGACTATCTCGGGGACGCTCGCGTCACCGCCCACGTGGGCGAGGCACGCGACGCTACTCTCCGTCGGGTGGCCAGCCACTCTGCCGGGTTGCCCACCCACTGCCAGTTCTTCTATGCCGACGAGCCCCGCCAGCGCCCGCCGATGGGCGAGACGATCCTGCGCTACGCGCACCTGGTCTACCCTCCCGGGGACGAGTACGTGTACTCGAACCTCGGGTACGGCCTCCTCGAGCACGTCATCGAGCGGGTCTCGGGCCTGGACTTGGCCGACTATCTCCGGCGGGAGGTGTTCCTGCCCCTCGGAATGCTCCGCGCCTCGCTGGACGTGGGGCCGGGGCTGGAGGCCTACGCCGCCCGGCGCTACACGGCAAGCGGCCTGCCGCTCCCGGCCTACACATTCGATCACCCCGGCGCCTCGGCCGTCTACTGTAGCGCCCACGACCTACTGCGCTTTGGCCTGTTCCACCTCAAGGCCTGCCTCCCCGACCAGCGGGCCATCCTCTCGGACGCCTCCATCGACGCGATGCAGCAACCCGTCATCGCCACGGGCGAGCACAGCGGCTATGGGCTGGGCTGGGGGATCCATACGGACGACCGCGGCTTTTGCGCGGTCAGCCACGGCGGCGGCATGGGCGGCGTGCGCACGCACCTCCGACTGCTCCCGGCCGAGGGGATCGCCGTCGTGGCGCTGACCAACGGCGAGGCGTCGATCCACGAGCGGGTGGTCGCGGAGATACTTGGCCTCCTGCTGCCCGAGTACGCCCGGCGCCACGCGGAGCGTGAGGCTCAACCCAAGGAGACGCCGGGGGATTCATCCGCATTTGATCCGCCCGAGGAGTTGGTCGGGCAGTGGGAGGGCTACGTCCACACGTATGCGGGGGACCTCCCGCTGGCGCTCGACGTGCGGCGCGACGGGAACATCCACGTCCGGCTGGGGGACGATCTGGAGACGCTGCTGAACGAGCCCGACTATGAGGAGGGGGTGCTGCACGGGAGGATGATGGGGGACCTGGGCACCGAGGATGCCCGCGGGCTCGGACACCTCTCGTTCCACCTCCGGATGCGTGCGGGGCGCCTGGAGGGGAGCGTCACGGCCAGCCGCCCGCCGGGCCCGGATCAGCGCGCCCGGAACGCCCTGAGCCACTGGGTGCGCCTGGAGCGCGCATAGAAGACGCACACTCCTGGACGCAAGACGCCCCCGCCAGGCTTTCCGGCGGGGGCGTCCGTGTGAACGTGGACCCTGCTACTTGCTCGGACGCTTGGGCAGCAGGTGCCGGGCCAACTTGGCGTAGGGCGGCAGCGGCCCGCCGATGAGCGGCCGGGCATAGGCGAGGAAGCCGTCCGTCACGCCGTTGCCCGTCTCGTTGATATAGTCCGCCGGCAGGATGTGCTCGTGGTTGGCCACCTGCTCCAGATCGGCCAGGCCCATGGTGCAGCGGTAGGTGGGGCCCGGCTCGCGGACGAGGGTGATCATCTTGTCGCTCTCGCCGGCCAGGGCGGCCCGCACTGCGGCACGCCCCACCTCGTAGGCCTCCTCGCGGTCCACCGAGGACTGCAGCCAGGCAAAGGAGCGCTGCAGGTAGCCCGGCTTGTCAAAGCGCGCCCGCAGCCCCAGGCTCTGGCTGACCGCCTCGTCGAGGAACTCTACCACGCCGCCCAGGCGGCCATGCCCAAAGGCGTCCACCTCGCCGCTATCGCTCCGATGGGCCAGCGGGTTGCCCTCGGGATCGGCCAGCCCCTCGCTCACCGCCACCACGCAGTGGCCCAGCCGGTCGTACACGCCCTGGATGTCGCCCAGGATCTGCTCCAGGGTCACTCCGTGCTCGGGCACGTAGACGAGGTGCGGGGCGTCGTCGGGCTCCTCCTTGGCCAGCGCCGCAGAGGCCGTCAGCCAGCCGGCGTTGCGGCCCATGATCTCCATGAACTTGATCGGGCTGCTATCGCCCATGGCCACCGTGTCATAGCCGGTATCGCGGATGGCGGTGGCCACAAAGCGGGCCGCGGAGCCAAAGCCGGGGCAGTGGTCGGTCTCGGCGAGGTCGTTATCCACCGTCTTGGGCACGCCGATGGCGTGGAGCTCATAGCCACGGCTGGCGGCCAGGGCGTGCATCTGGTGCGCCGTGTCCATCGAGTCGTTCCCGCCGATGTAGAAAAAGTAGCGCACGTCGTAGGTGCGAAAGACGTTCAGGATGCGCTCGTAGTCCGCGTCACTCACCTTGTAGCGCACGGTGCCCAGCGCCGAGGCCGGGGTGTCGCGCAACAGCGCCAGCGTCTCCGCCGACTCGCGACGGAGGTCGACGAGCTCCTCGTTCAGGATGCCGGCGATGCCGTGGGACATCCCGAGAATCTCGCCAAACTCCTCGTGCTGCATGGCCTCGTGGATCACCCCGACGAGGCTGTTGTTGATTACCGCGGTGGGGCCGCCGGACTGACCGACGACGATGTTGCCCTTGATGCTCATGGACTTCCTCCTGGTTCGTGGGCTCTTTGGTGAGATATTCTAGTCGGATGCGCTCCGTTGTCCAGAGGCGAATCTTCCATGGATGCCACGGATGGGT
>JAAZBQ010000452.1 GCA_012513725.1 Chloroflexota bacterium | reverse complement strand
TGCCCGGCCTCCAGACGAACGAAAAGGGCATCGTGGAGATGGAGGGCGAGCGGACCGCCTGGTTCAAGGACCCCGAGGGCAACATCGTGGCCCTGGGTCAGATGGTCGAGCGAGGCCGCGAGGCCGGGCGCTAGCGTCCGCGTCATCAGGCGCACGCGTGCAGGCGCCCTCAGCGAGAGGGCGCCTGCGTGCACGTCTGCCCCACTACAGAATCGCCACAGGCCGCCGATGCGCCGTCGCCGCGCGTTGACGCTATCGGGGCGCTGTGGTACCATTCTCTAATCACCATGTATCAATGTGGACGCGCCCACACGAGGGCGCGTCCTGGAGGATATGTATGCCTGCAGTAGGACGCAACGACCCCTGCCCCTGCGGCAGCGGGCGCAAGTACAAGAATTGCTGCATGCGCCGCCACGAGCTCGAGGAATCCCAACAGCGTGGCGGTGGCATGTTGGAAAAAGCGCTGCTGGTCGAGCTCCAGCAGTTCGCGCTGGACGAGCGCTTTGCCCGCGACCTCGATGCGTCGTTCCAGGTCTACTGGGGCGGCGCCTACGATCCGGCCGGCCTGCAAGTGCTGGATCGCGCCAGCGCGCTCCGCTGGCTCGAGTGGCACGTGCTGGACTACCGGCTGGAGTCGCAGCGCCGGCGTCCCATCGAGCTGTTCCGCGAGGGACCCGGGCAAGAACTCCCCGAGGAGTATCGGGAGGTCCTGGACGTCTGGACCGACGCCACCATGGGACTCTACCGGGTGGAGCGCATCCAGCCCCCGGTGCTCACGCTGTACGATCCGCTCCGGGAAGTGGGCGACGTCACGGTGGAGGACGCGGTGATGGCGCGCGCCGCGCGCCCGGGCGACCTCCTGATCGCGCGGACCTACGAGCTGGGAGGGGTTCGGCGGATGACGCCCTCGAGCCTGCTCCTGCCGGGGGATTTCGAGACCGGCCTCGTCGAGTACGTGCGCAACGCCTACCGCAACTATGCGTCGGAGCGTAGCCAGGCGACGTGGGAAAAGTTCCTGCGCGCTCACGGCCACATCTTTATCGCCTACATGATGTCGTACCGGGCGGATGCGCTGCGGCCCCTCCTGGGGCCCGGCACGCGCTTTCACGATCCCCTCGCTGCCCGCGATCGGTTGCGCGCGTTCACCCGCGAGCGACAGGAGGAGCGCGAGGAAGAGTTGCGGCGAGAGTACGCTGCCGAGCACGGCGAGCCCCTGGGCACTCGGACGGCGTCGGGCCTGTTGGTCCTGCCGCATCAGGAGGAAGAGGCGGCCACCGACAAGGAGGAGCCCAAGCGCCCCACCATCCTCCTTCCCGGCCGCGACGACTAGCCCCTCCGCGCCGATGCGGGGGCTTTGCGGGGGGACCTGGAGAAGAGGAGGACGTCTTGCCTGTGGTTCGCGCGCTACTGCTGGATCTCGACGATACGCTGCTGCTGAACGACATGGAGACGTTCGCGCCCGGCTACTTTCGGGCGCTGCTGGACAAGATGCGCACGGTCTGCCCGCCGGTGCGTTTCATGGAGGCGCTACAGGTGGGCACCGAGGCCATGATGCGCAACGACGGGCGCAACGGCTCCAATGCCGATGTCTTTGCCCGGGAGTTCCTGCCCCGCGTAGACCGCCGGGCCGAGGAGATCATGCCCTACCTGGAGCGCTTTTACCGAGAGGATTTCGATGCGCTCCGCCATCTGACCGGGGTAGATCCCGACGCCCGGCGCCTCGTGTCGCTGGCCCGGGCCCGGGGCTACCAACTGGCGGTGGCCACGCAGCCGATCTTTCCCCGGGACGCCATTCTGGCCCGGCTTCGCTGGGCCGAGGTGCCCGACGAAGAGTTCCGCTACGACCTGATCACGTCGTACGAGATGATGAACGCCTGCAAGCCCCACCGCGCCTACTTTCGCGCCGTCCTGGAGCACCTCGAACGCCGTCCCAAGGAATGCGTGATGGTGGGCGACAGCGTCGAGGCCGATCTCGGCGCCGGGCGCCTCGGCATCAAGACGTTCTGGGTGGATCGCGGACGGGGTGATGCGCCGCGCACCGTGCGAGCCGACGCGCGCGGCAACCTGGCGGACCTCATCCGCCTGATCGAGACGGGAGAGATCGATGAGCTCTAGAACGCCTGCCGATCGGTTGGGGGACCTGGTGGAGGCGGCCCGCCACGCCTTCCGGCGTTCGTACCTGCGAGAGCCCGCCCACACCGTCGCGGCACCCGGCCGCGTGAACCTCATCGGTGAGCATACTGACTATAATGAGGGCTATGTGCTTCCCGCGGCGATCGATCGCCACGTGGTGGTGGCCGCGGCGCCCCGCACCGACGGCACGGTCCACGTGACCGCCATCGATCTCGGCGAGTCCTCCTCGTTCGACTTGCAGGCCATTAACGTGGACACCGCGCACCCCTGGAGCAACTACCAGCGCGGCGTGGCCTGGGCGCTGCAGGGTGCCGGCCACATTCTGACGGGCATGGACATGGTGGTCACCTCCGACGTGCCCATCGGCTCGGGCCTATCGTCCTCGGCGGCCATCGAGCTGGCCACTGCGCACGCGTTCGAACTGGTCTCCCGGCTCGAGATCGACGGCGTCCAGCGGGCGCTCCTCTGCCAGCAGGCGGAGAACGACTTTGTCGGCATGCGCTGTGGGATCATGGACCAATACGTCATCTCCCTGGGCCAGGAGCATCACGCTCTGCTCATCGATTGCCGCAGCCTGGAGTACCGGGCCATCCCCATGGCCCAGGGGCCCGCGCTGGTGATCTGCGACACGAAAAAGCGCCGCGGCCTGGTGGATTCGGAGTACAACCGCCGCCGGCAAGAGTGCGAGCGGGGGGCCGAGGCCCTCGGCGTCCGGGCGCTCCGCGACGTGACGCCCGAGACCCTGGACGCCCGGGCGTCCGAACTCGAGCCCGTGACGCTCAAGCGCTGCCGCCACATCGTCACCGAGAACCAGCGGGTGCTCGATGCGGTGGCCGCCCTGGAGGCCGGCGACCTGCCCGCCCTGGGCGAGTTGATGAACGCCTCCCACGTCTCCCTTCGGGACGACTATGAGGTGACCGGGCCGGAGCTGGACGCCATGGCCGAGGCGGCCTGGGGCCTGGACGGCGTGATCGGGGCGCGCATGACCGGCGCGGGGTTTGGCGGCTGCACGGTGAACCTCGTGGAGCAGGAGGCGCTGGACACGTTCCTGGCGCGGGTGCCCGAGGCGTACCGGGCCGCCACGGGGCTGGATCCGGAGATCTATGTCTGCCGAGCAGTCCGGGGCGTCCACCGGGTAAAGTAGGCCCCATCGCCCCACCCTATGAGGTCAAACCAGCCGCCGGACACTGGGTCCGGCGGCTGGTGCGCTATTCGGCCTGAGACGCTCGCCGCCCGGCCCAACCCCGCCGCTGGACGAACCCCCACACCAGCCCCAGCCCTAAGGCGATGGCCCGCACCAGGAGCAATCCCGGCGCCGCCAGCGCCACCCCCCGATCGCGCCGCAGCGCGTAGAGCAGGAACGGCACCCAGGAGACCGCCAGGAGCGCGA
>JAAZBQ010000451.1 GCA_012513725.1 Chloroflexota bacterium | reverse complement strand
CGCGAGGAGATCGCCCGGCAGAACGTGGTGTACACCATGATGCTGGCGATCCGCTACCAGTTGCCCTACTATACGGCGCGCCAGCTGGTGGCCGAGGGCGTCATCGGCGAGCCGTACCTCATCTCCGGCCAGAAATCCTACCGCTGGGGGGCCAGCCGGCCCGAGTGGTACGCGGAAGGCGAAAAGTACGGCAGCAGCATGGGCTGGGTCGGCATCCACGCCTTTGACTTTTGCCGGTGGATCGCCGGCGTACAGTTCAGTGAGGTGTACGCCTACCACGCCAACCTGGTGCACACCGAGCGCCCCGGCTGCCAGGACGTGGCCACGGTGATCGCCGGGCTGGATAACGGCGGCAGCGCCACGTTCACCATGGACTTTTTGCGGCCGGCCGCGGCCGCCACCCATGGCGACGACCGGGCCCGGATCGTCGGCTCTCAGGGGGTGCTGGAGGTGCGCGACGAAGGGCGCCGGCTCCACGTCATCACTCCCGAGCAGGATGAGCCTGACTGGCCGCTCGTCGACCACGGCCGCACGTTCTTTGGCGATTTTATGGGGGCGCTGGAGGGCACCGGTGAACTGCTCATCACGGCCGAGGAGGCCCTGGGCATCACCGAGTTTGCGCTCAAGGCGGCGCAGGCGGCGGACGAGCACCGCGTCGTGCGGATGTAGCGCCAACTGGGAAAGGCGCTCCGAGTCCGCCGGGCCGCGTGCCACCATCCGTGCGTCCTGACCGACCTATCACAGTCACCAACCCATCACAATAGAGGAGTCCCAACATGGCGAAGCGTTTTCAGAACAGGAGTTTCCAGGCCGTAGGCGTCATGGTGCTGATCGTGATCGGCGCCCTGATCATCCTGTCGTCCTATACGATCGTGGGCCCCGGACAGCGGGGCATCGTGGTGTTCCTGGGGGACGTCGAAGAGGACAACGTCCTGCCCGAAGGCTTTCACCTGGTGATCCCGCCGATGGCCCGGCAGGTGGTGCCCATCGATGTGCGCACCCGCAAGCTGGAGATGATCGTGGACGCGGCCTCCCGCGACATGCAGTCGATGACGGTGACCGGGGTGCTAAACTACCACCTGAACCCCGAGCAGGTCGGCCTCCTGTACCAGCAGGTTGGCCTGGACTATGAGAACATCATCGTCGTGCCGGCCCTCCACGAGGCCATCAAGGCCGCCACGGCGACGTACCGGGTGGAGGACGTCCTCGCCCAGCGCGCAGTGCTCAAGCAGAGCATCCACGACTCCCTAGCCGAGCGGCTGGCGGAGACCTACATCACCGTGGACCAGTTCTCGTTTGCCAACGTCGAGTTCTCGGCCGAGTACAATCAGGCCATCGAGCGCAAGCAGGTCGCCGAGCAGGCCGCCCGCCAAAAAGAGTACGAACTGCAGTCCGCGGAAAGGGACATCGAGATCTCGATCGCCCACGCCGAGGCGGACAAGGAGGCGGCCATCAAGGCTGCCGAGGGGCGCGCCCAGGCCCGCCAGATCGAAGCCCAGGCGGAGGCCGAGGCCTTGCAGCTCATCGCTGCACAGTTGCGCAACAACCCGGAGCTGATCCAGTACGAGTGGGCCGCCAAGCTGAGCCCCGGCGTGAACACCGTGCTGTTGCCCTCCAACCAGGGCATCATCCTGGACGCCAACAGCCTGGTCGATGGCAGCACGCGCTCGACCCAGGCCTCCCGGCCGCAGGACTAGGCCGCCGTGGGGGGTTCCATCGAGTACTGGCTGGTGGGCGAGGGCGCCGAGCCTCCCGAGCGACACCTGGGCGCCGCGCTGGACCTCCGCGCGCGGCTGCCTGGCCGCGGCTGGCGGCTGGTATGGGGCACGGCGGCGATCCCCACCGGCGTGGCCCTACGGATGCCAGAGGACGCGGTGGTGCGCGTAACGGGGCGCAGCGGCAAATTTATGCGGGGCATCATCGTCCACGACGGGCTGATCGAGTCCGAGTTCAACGGCCAGGAGTTGCGCGCCCTGATCTATTGCCCCTGGCCGCGGATCATCCGGCACGGCGACCGCATCGCCCAGATGT
>JAAZBQ010000450.1 GCA_012513725.1 Chloroflexota bacterium | reverse complement strand
GCCTCCGGCGCGCTCCTGTGGCCCATGCAGGGGACCATCTCGCAGGGGTATTGGGTGGCGCAGTACGCCAGCCACCGGGCCATCGACATCGCCGCGCGCAGCGGCACGCCGATCTATGCCGCGGAGAACGGGTACGTCAGCCACGTGCAGTGGAACCTGTGGCCGTACGGGACGATGGTGACGGTCACCCACGACAACGGAATGAAGACCCTCTATGCGCACATGAGCGCCCTGAACGTGCAGAACGGGCAGACCGTCTCCAAGGGCGATCAGATTGGCGCTTGCGGCTCGACCGGCTATAGCACCGGCCCGCACCTGCACTTTGAGGTGATCCGCAACGGCGCGCAGGTGAACCCACTGATCTACCTGCCCTAGCGCTGGTGGGAGGCAGCGGCGCGCGCCACCTGGCCCCTCGCGCGGATTGGTGGTATTCTGGCCCCACGCCGGAGCCCGTCGGCCATCCGTACGAGGAGGTATCGCCATGCCCCAACCCGCCCTACGCTATCGCCAGGTCCACCTGGATTTCCACACCTCCGAGCAGATCGCGGGGATCGGGGCTCGGTTCGACCCCGAGGAGTTTGCCGCCACCCTGGAGCGAGCGCGGGTAAACTCGATCACCTGCTTTGCCCGCTGCCACCACGGCTGGCTGTACTATGACTCGGCGCGCAACCCCGAGCGGCGCCACCCGCACCTGGAGCGCCCCCTCCTCACCGAGCAGATCGCCGCCTGCCACGCCCGGGATATCCGCGTGCCGATCTACACCACCGTCCAATGGGACCACTATACCGCCGAGCGCCACCCAGAGTGGCTGGTGATCGACGAGACGGGGCGATGGGTGGGCACCGGGCCCTACGAGGCGGGGTTCTACCGGCGGCTGTGCGTGAACTCGCCCTACCGGGAGTTCTTCCGCAATCACGTCCAAGAGATCCTGGACACGATGCCCGTGGACGGCTTCTTTTTCGACATCGTCGCCCCGATGGATTGCTCGTGCCGCTACTGCCGGGAGCAGATGCTCGCCCAGGGGCTCGAGCCCGCGGACCCCGAGGCTCGCCGGGCCTTTGGCCTGCAGACGATCAACGACTGGATGCACGAGGTCAGCGCCATGGTTTGGGCGCAGGCGCCGGACGCGACGGTCTTTTACAACGGCGGCCACGTGGGCGCCCAGCGCCGCGCGGTGACCGACGCCCACTCCCACTGGGAGTTGGAGTCGTTGCCCAGCGGCGGCTGGGGGTACATGCACTTTCCCCTCAGCCAGCGCTACGCCCGCACCCTGGGGCTCGATTGCCTGGGCATGACGGGCAAGTTCCACACCTCCTGGGGCGATTTCCACTCGTTCAAGAACCCGGCTGCCCTGGAAGCCGAGTGCTACAACATGCTGGCGCTGAACGCCAAGTGCTCCATCGGCGACCAGCTGCACCCCGACGGGGCCATCGACCCGTACGTCTATGACCTGATCGGGGCCGTCTATGCCCAGGTAGAGGCCAAGGAGCCCTGGTGCCGGGATGCCCGGCCCCTGGTGCAGATCGGCGTCGTCTCGAACGAGGAGTTTGGCGAGGAGCGGGTGCCGGCGGCCGCCGCAGGGGCCGTGCGGATCCTCCAGGAGGGTGCCCAGCAGTTCGACGTGTTGGATACCCAGGCGGACCTCTCGCCGTACGCGGTCGTCATCCTGCCCGACGCCATCCCCTGCTCGCCCGAGTTCGCCGAGAGACTCGAGCGCTACCTGGCGGCGGGCGGGAGCGTCATCGCCTCGTACCGCGCGGGCCTGAAGCCGGCGGGCGACGCCTTTGCCACGGAACGCCTGGGGGTGCGCCTGGTCGGCGACGCCCCGTACAGCCCCGATTTCTTCCTGCCCGAGGGCGACCTGGGGCGGGGCCTGCCGCCCACCGAG
>JAAZBQ010000449.1 GCA_012513725.1 Chloroflexota bacterium | reverse complement strand
GCGGCCGGCCGGGAGCCGGCGGCCTGTCGCGCCGGCGGACAAGGCGCTATAATGCCTCGCACACCTGATGCGGAGAGACGATATGCACACCACCGAAACCCCTCGTCGTTCGCGCACGATCCTCTACGGTGCGTTGCGGGCCGTGCTGACGGGCTGCCTTATTCTTCTGATCCTGGCCGGCGGCGCCTGTTGGGCGTTCGAGGCTTACTATGCGGGCCGCATCTACCCGGGCATCGACGTGCTGGGGGTGCCGGTGGGCGGCCTCGATCGGCGCAGGGCCATCGAGCGCCTGAACGGCGCCTGGGATGCGGCGGCGCTGCCCTACGTGGCGCTCTACAGCGAGGGCGAGGAGTGGCTTCTGTCGGCGGCCGAGCTCGGCGGGCGGCTGGACCTGGAGGCGGCCGCGGGAGACGCCTGGGCCCTGGGGCGCAGCGGCGTCTTTTCCCGGGACATGGCCGACCGGGCCCGGGCGCTGTGGTATGGATACCGGGTGGTGCCAGGGGTGACGATCGAGGCGGGGGAGGCGCTCCGCGGCCTGCGCCAGGTGGCCAAACAGGCGGGGGAGCCCGTCCAGCGGGCGGCGCTGTGGGTGGGCGGCCTCCAGGCCCGGGCGGGGTCACCGGAGATGGGGCACGACCTGCATGTCACCGCCACGCGCCAGGCCATCGAGGAGGCGGTCGGCCAGCGGTTGGGCGCCTCGGAGTGGTACGAGACGCCCCGCTGGGCGCGTTGGTGGCGCCACGAGGGCGTCCGCCTGCCCGCGCTCACCGAGCCGGCCCGGGTGCCCCTCATGTTCCGGGAGGTGGCCTCGCCTCTGAGCGAGGTGCCCGGCGCTGCGGATCGGGTGGGCCTGATCCTCAGCACCCCCATTACCCTCACCGCCACCCTGGACGAGTTCGACGCCGAGGGCCGGCCGAACCCCGTCGAGCGCCGCTGGACCATCGATCAGGCCCTGCTGTCGACGTGGCTGGCCCTCGAGCGACGCGCCGAGGGCGACGGGGAGGCGCCATCGGTCACCGTGGATCGCGAGCGGATCGCGACCTACGCAGAAGAGTTTGCGGCCTCCCTCGCGCGGCCGCCCCGAGAGGCGCGCTTTGGCTATGACCCAGCCGCCGAGACGCTCGCGGCCCTGAGCCCGGGGCAGAACGGGCGGGTCGTCGATGCCGCGGCGCTCGCCGAGGGGATCGCCGCCGCCTGTCTGCGCGCCGAGGACCGCGCGGTTGCCGTGCCCCTGCGCACCATCCCCCCCCGGGTGAGCCGGCAGGATCTCGAGGCGCTGATGCCCCTCCGCCTGATCAGCGTCGGTGAGACGTCCTTTGTGGGTTCGACGCCCGACCGCCTGCAGAACATACGGGCCGCCACCGCGCAGTTCCACGGGCTGATCATCCCTGCGGGTGCAGCGTTCTCTTTCCTGGATCACCTGGGGCCGGTGACGGTGGCCAACGGCTACAGCGAGGCGTGGATCATCCTTGGCGAGCGCACCGTCCTGGGGCCGGGCGGGGGCGTCTGCCAGGTGAGCACCACCTGCTTTCGGGCGGCGTTCTTTGGCGGCTATCCCTTTGACGAGCGGTGGGCCCACACGTACCGGGTCTCCTGGTACGAGCCGCCCCTGGGGCTGGATGCCGCGGTGTACTCGCCGGGCACCGACATGCGCTTCACCAACGACACCGACACCCCCATCCTGATTGTCACCGAGGTCGACGAGGAGAACGCTGCACTATACTTTCGCTTCTACGGCGCGCCGCGCGATCGGGAGGTGGTGATGGAGGGGCCCATCGCCTCGCGGCCCGTGCCCGCCGGCCCGGCGATCACCTCGGTGGACCCCAGCCTGCCCCCCGGGGCCAGCGTCCTGATCGAGTCGCCCCACGACGGGGTG
>JAAZBQ010000448.1 GCA_012513725.1 Chloroflexota bacterium | reverse complement strand
TCGACAGCGGAACGTGCACGGCCATCTGGTCGCCGTCAAAGTCCGCGTTGAACGCCGAGCACACCAGCGGATGGATGTGGATGGCGTTGCCCTCCACGAGC
The DNA here is from genome assembly GCA_012513725.1 of Chloroflexota bacterium. GTDB lineage: Bacteria > Chloroflexota > Anaerolineae > UBA1429 > UBA1429 > JAAZBQ01. The sequence goes on along the minus strand of JAAZBQ010000448.1, from coordinate 4,385 downwards.
TGCGGCTCAAACGCCTGGATGCCCAGCCGGTGCAGGGTCGGCGCGCGGTTCAGGAGCACGGGGCGGGTCTTGATGACCTCCTCGAGCACCTCCCAGACCTTGGGGTCCTCGCGCTCGATCAGCCGCTTGGCGCCCTTGACGTTGATGGCGTGGTTGTACTCGACCAGCTTTTGCATCACAAAGGGCCGGAAGAGCTCCAGGGCCATCTTTTTCGGCAGGCCGCACTGGTGTAGCTTGAGATGCGGGCCGACGACGATCACCGAGCGCCCGGAATAGTCCACGCGCTTGCCCAGCAGGTTGCGCCGGAAGCGCCCCTGCTTGCCCTTGAGCATGTCCGACAGCGACTTGAGCTGGCGACGGCCGCGCAAAGAGACCGCCTTGCCGCGGCGGCTGTTGTCGATCAGCGAGTCCACCGCCTCCTGGAGCATGCGCTTCTCGTTGCGCACGATCACCTCGGGCGCCTGCAGCTTGATCAGGTGCTTGAGCCGGTTGTTGCGGTTCACCACCCGCCGGTACAGGTCGTTCAGGTCAGAGGTGGCAAAGCGCCCACCGTCGAGCTGCACCATGGGGCGCAGCGCCGGCGGGATGACCGGCAGGGCCGTCAGGATCATCCACTCCGGCCGGTTGCCCGACTTGCGCAGCGCCTCGACGATCTGCAGGCGCTTGGTGGCCTTTTTCCTGCGCTGCTTGGAGCGGGTGGAGCGGATCTCGGCGCGCAGCTCCTCGGCCAGGTCGTTCAGGTCGATCTTGGAGACGATGTCATAGATCGCCTCGGCGCCCATGCCGGCGGAAAAGACGCGGCCCCACTTTTCGCGCATCTCGCGATAGTTCGTCTCGTTCAGGAGCATCTTGGGCCGCAGGGCCAGCAACTCGTCCCGATCGTTCTCGAACCGCTCGCGCACCTGCTGCGACTGGCGCTCGATCTCCTCGAGGAGCTCCTCACGCCGGGCCTCGGCCGCGTGGACGTCCTCCTCGCTCGTGGCATCCGCCTCGCTGAGCAGTCGATCGCGCTCGTTGGCGAACTGCTCCTCGACGCGGCTCAGCTGATCCTGCACGATCTGGTTGAACCGAGCGATGTGCTCGCGCCGCACGATCTCGCCGACGGTCACTACGTGGGCGTCGGAGGGCTTGAAAACCAGGTCGTCGGGAGCCGCCTGGTTTGCGTACTGCTCGAGGATCTCGCGAATACGGGTGGCATCGCTCATCACCGCTTCGATGGCGGTATCACGACGCTGCTGAGTCTCCTCGTTGATAGAGCCCTCGCGATTCGCCTGCGCTTCGCTACGGGTCTCCAGGAACGCATTGAGGGTAGTCAGCTCGGTCTGCAGCTCCTCGGTGAGCTTGGCGACCTCGCGGTTCTCCTCTTCGTCCAGCCGATGCAGCGCGCGCTCGCGGGCGTGCTCATCGACCAAAGTTGTGATATACTGGGCATAGTACAGAACGCGGTCCAGGTTGCGCTGGGAAACGTTCAACAGCAGACCCAGGTAGCTGGGCGAACGCCGCGTGTACCAGATATGGGCAATGGGGGCGGCGAGCTCGATGTGGCCCATCCGCTCGCGACGAACGCGGGAATGGGTGACCTCGACGCCGCACTTGTCGCACTTGATGCCGCGAAAGCGAACCTTCTTGTACTTGCCGCAGTAGCACTGCCAGTCCTTCGTCGGACCAAAGATCGCTTCGCAGAATAGACCGTCCTTCTCTGGGCGGAGGCGACGGTAGTTAATGGTCTCCGGTTTGGTGACTTCGCCGTAGGACCACTCCCGAATCCTCTCCGGCGACGCCAGACTGATCCGCAGACTATTGATCTCGTTAATATCCAAAGTGCCCTCCTAACCGCTGAGGCATAAGAGATGGGAGCCAATACGACGCCGCTCGAGGCGAACGCCAAAAGTCCCGGTCAACTTTTCCACTGTTGAGCGGACAGTTTTGAAACCGAGACTGATACGGGGTGTACAGATTCGATTGGCCTCCTATGCCGCAACCCGCTATGACGAGATAGGGAGAATGGCCACGGATTCCGGCGCATGAGTTTGCCTTTGGTGGCGCGAGGGTGACTGCACCACCAAAATATCATCATACTCAGAATCCGCCATCTGTCAAGTTCGCGGTTCAGCCTGTCGCCCGAACGCCCGTCCTTTTCCCCGTTTGACGCCCCCGCCCCCCGCACGTTATGATGGAACCCGCACCCGGCCCAGAGGACCCGTCGCAGGTGGCACCATCGTGACCCTTTTCTCCCGCCTCTACAAGACGCTCGTGGCCCTCCTGCTGATCCCCCTCGTGGCGGCAGGGCCCGTGCGTGCCGCCACGATGCGCTCTGGGCCACCGGCGGCGATCTGCGAACCCACCCTGGTGCCCATCGGGGACCACCCTGGCGCCGTGCGCCTCGTCGCCGCCACGCTCCTGGCCAGCCTCGAATGCCCCGAGGGCGCCTGCACGCTGCGCTCCACGCACACCTACCGGCTGCGCAACACGGCCTCGCAGGGCGTCTACGTGCAGCTTGGCCTGCTGGGTGGGTCGGCTACGGCCTGCCGGCCCGATCCCGACGTCCCCCTGCTCGGTGCGGACGGCGCCGAGCAGCCCTTCTTGGGAGCCACCGAAGAGCACGCCGGCACCTGGCAGGTGGCGATGGCCCCGGGCGCCACGCTGAGCCTCTCGCTATCCTACGAGCGGGACGTCGCCGGAACGGGCTTGTTCGACTGGTGGTGGCGGTCGTCGGCCCTCGCCTCCTGGGGCGAGATCGACGGCGCCCGCGCCGAGCTACGGCTCCCCGGCGTGGCCACCGACGATGCCCTCCTCGACGTGCAGCCCCACAGCGCCGGCTTTGACGGCCGACGCCTGGTTTGGTCCTACGAGCAGCCTGCGGCCCTCCCCGATCACGGGGTACTGATGGTGTCGCCGCCCATCGTGGCCAGCATGGACGCCCTGCGCGCCGCAGGCGACGGAGCGGGGCTGGCGGACGCCCTCATCGACCTGCGCACCGAGGCCCGGCTGCGCGGCCGCGCACAACCGGCCTGGGACGGCGAGATCGCGGCCAGCCTCGGCGCGGCGATCGCGGCAGATCCCCACAGCCTGACGGCCCGCCTGGGCCTGGCCGAGTTCTACTCCCAGCGCGCCGAGGAGGATCCCGACGGGCGCCTGAACTATATACTGCTCGCCCTGCGAGAGCTCGGCGAGGCCCAACGCCTGGCCCCAGAGGACGCCGAGGTCCTGACGGCCCTCAGCCGCGGGTACTATCGGGCGGCGCTCGCGGCGAGCGAGACCGGCGACCCGGCAAGCGCCCTCGCCTACCTGCGACAGGCGGAGGAACTGGGCGGCCCGGCGCTGGCGCCCGAGTTCGACCGCAGCGAGGAGCTCTTTATGCGCTGGGCCCTGGGGCTGGCGCGACAGGGCCGGGTTCAGGAGGCCTTTGCCGAGGTGGCCGATCGCCTCTCGCCGGAGACGATGGACGCCCTGCTCCACTATGCGCCCCCCGTCAGCGCCGTGCGTACCGCGGTGGAGCTATCCCCTGGCGAGCGGCGCGTGGAGTACAGCCTGTGGCCGTACCCGCCGGTGGCCGCCACCACCATCGCCCGCCTCACGGCCATCGCCCAGGCGCTGCAGGGCGTGGGCGGTTGTGACGTGGCGCTGGAGGGGGGCGAGGCGCAAGTCACCCTGCGCCTGGTGCTGCCCTATGCCGCGCTGCCGGAGCTAGCGGAACAGAACGCCCTCCTCCGCGAGGCGCTGGCCATGCCGACCGATCTCCTCGCCGAGATCATCCTGGCGCCCCTCCAGGGCCAAGTAACGGACTATGGCGTCTCGCACCGGCCGTTCCGTGACCTGCTCATCTACCGCGAGCAGGCGCCGCTGGCCGGGGTCCTCGCCGCCTGGCAGGGCGAGGCCGAGTACGCGGGCTGGCGGCTCGTGGAGCTGAACGCTGCCACGCCGGCCGAGCCCCGCGCGCGGCTCGAGCAACAAATGGCCCTCGCCGCGCTCCGCGAGCAGGAGGCGGTGTGGGAGTGCGTGCCGATGGGCGCCCACGTGGCCTACACCCTGACCCCCCTCCACGACGGGGCAACGCCCGACGCGTCGTGGCGGGTGGCGTGGGGCGAGGATCGGGAGATCGTGCTCGTGCACTCGACGTGGCGCTGGCCCCGGATCCTGGCGGCCGCCGGGCTGCTGCTGGCCATCGGCGTCCTTCTCTTGGCCGGCGGGCGCAGGGGGCGGCATCGAGCGCGCTGATCTGCGGCGTTCTAGGGGCGTTCCTGATGTGCTTTTGCGCTCCGCATCCATCATTTACGCGAGCTTTACCACCGACGACACACACTCCTGATACGATCCGGACAGAGTGGTTCAATCGACCCAGGACTCATCGAGGTGGCCCCGACCTGGGCGTTCACAGAGGAGAC
>JAAZBQ010000447.1 GCA_012513725.1 Chloroflexota bacterium | reverse complement strand
TCTCCCGGCGCGCGGCGTCGTCGGGGTGGGCGATGTCCCACGCCTCGGAGGCCAGGTGCAGCACCCGTGCCCGCAGGCCCAGATCCGCCATCTGCCGGCGCATCCCGGCGGGATCCTCGATCCAGTTATCCAGTTTGCCGGGGTCCCCGCCGATCTCCAGCTCGTAGAAGCCGGCGGCGGCCAGCGCCTCCAAGGACTCCACCCGGCCGCGGGGCCCCACGATGCTCGTCGACACGCAATACGCCTGTGCTTTTGCCATCATCCTCCACCGTTTCCTCTCATCACATGACTCGCATCCACGCGTCCGCACCTACGGCAGGCGGGTGAGGACCGCGCCCTCTCGCAGGAGGTCGCGGAAGCGCAACATGTACTCCCGGGCCTCGGGCTCGAACTTGACGTCCAGCGCCTGCTCCACCGTCTCCGGGAAGGTGCCCGGGGTGAGGAGGCCCCGCGTCTCCTCGCGCAGCGCCTCCCACTCGGGGGCTAGTTCGTCCAGCGTTGCGGCCAGCCGGTCCCGGGCAGGGCCGTCATCGGGCGTCGGGTAGCGGAGCACCCGCGCGGCCTCTAGGAAGGTCAGCCCCATCCGCGCCTTGTGGCGCTGGGTGCGTGCCGAGACGTGCAGGAGTTGCAGTTCCCGGCGGTGCGGCGTGTCGTGGGCCAGCAACCCCTCGGCCAGGGCTTCCGCCTCGCGGCCGCGCTCCAGGGCCTCCCGGAGTTCCTGCATCCGCTCCTCGACGGTGTCCTGCGCGGCGTAGCGCACCAGGCGCTCGCGCACCGTGAGCCCAGAGAGGTCGTAGCGGTCCAGCCGGTCCACCATGTGGGTCTGGCCGTCCTCCAAGAAGGGCACCGGACGCTCGAGCAGGCGGAAGATGCGCGCCAGGTCGGGGGCCTCTTCCGGCGGCAGGTGGTGGTAGAGGCGGGCAAAGCACGCCTCAAAAGCGGCCAGGGTGCCGGAGCCGTTCCAGGCCTCCTCCATCCCATAAGCCAGCGCGGGCACCGAAAACTCGTGGGGCGTCACCTTCATCCAATCGGTGACCAAGGTGCCGCCCAAGCCGCGTCGGCGCGTCTCCCCGGTCAGCGCGCCGATCCCCTCCATCGCCGCGGAGTACAGGTACATCGTGTGGTTGTGGGTACCAAAGCGCGCGGCGCTGGCCGTGAGCACCCGGTGCCCCGTAGGGGAGAGCAGGTCAAAGGCCGGCGGGCGCGACCACTGCAGCAGGCTATAGTTCCAGTACACCAGCGTGGTGCCCTCGGGGAGGTATCCCGCGGCGTCCGGCGCGTGCTCGATGATGTCGGCCCACACCTGGGGCTCGAGGCCCCGGGCCAGGAGGCGCGTGCAGATGTCGCCGACGTGCTCCCCGTACAGCCGCCCCAGGCCCTGGGTGGCGACGACCTCCTTGCAGCGCGGGCACACGCCCAGCCGGCGCGACTCGTCGCCGCCGATGTGGAACCGCCGCACGTGGGGCAACGCCTCGACGATCTCGTCGACCATCTCCATGAACAGGTCTCGCGCCGCGGGGTTCGTCGGGCAGTACTGCTGGGTGGTGCCGGGCACCTCCCGGAGGTGGGCGTACTCGGGGTGCCGCAGCACGTTGTAGGCGTGGCCCAGGCACTGGACCAGCGGCACGATCTCCACGCCCTGCTCGGCGCACAGGTCCGAGAGTTCTGCCAGTTCCTCTCGCCGGAACGCCAGCCGCGAGGCGATCGCCGGATGGCGGCGGTAAGGAAAGAGGGACTCGATCTCCAGGAGCAACAGGTTGGCCTTGTAGTGGCGCATCAGGCGCACGCGCTCCAGGAGCGCGCGCAAGTCGGGCGCCATCACGGGCATCGACTCGGTGACCAGATGGTAGCAGACGTGAAAGCCCCGCAGCGGCAGCTCCGGCCAGTCCAGCACCTCGTAGGAGGGCATCTGCCCCTCTGGGAGGTGGTTCCAGAGGAGTTGCGCCAGGGTGTGCAGCCCGTGGAGCCGCCCGGCGCGGGTGGCCGACTCGATCCGCACGCGCCCCCCGGCGATCCGCAGGCTGTAGGCCTCCGGCGGCAGCGCCTCCGGCGAAGGGGAGCCCTGGACCGCCTCCACCTCCAGCCCGTGGCGGGCGGTGCTGCCCAGCACGCTCGGGCCCAGGGGCTCTGCCAGGTGCTCGGCGATCTCCAGGGAGGTGGGGGAGGTGTCCGTGTCCGCAACGAGCGGGTACAGCGGCAGGAGGGCCTCGATGCACTGGGGCTGGGGCAGCAAGCAGATGCGGCGGTTGATAGGCACGACGGCCTCCTTTTCCCTCGGAGCGGCATGGTCCGGATGCGAAGCGGCATGGTCCGGATGGCCATCCGCGCGCACAGAGTATAGAGTGTCCGAACGTGCGCGCCAAGGCGCCAGGGCTCGCCATCCCCTCGAGGTGGCGGAGCAGAATGCTGGCAGCGCACGGGGCGCTATGCTATACTGCCGGGCGTCGAGACGATCCCTCGGGACCTCGTTTCCACTCGCCATGCCACAGGAGGAGTCCATGTCGTTGAGGCGCATTTTCGTACCACTGGTCCTCACCGCGCTGCTGATGCTGGCAGCGCTGGGCGCCCTCGGCGCGCCGGCAGCGGCGGACGAACCCGCCTACCACGTGGTCCAGTGGGGCGAGACCCTGGCCTCCATCGCCCGCAAGTACGGGGTCACCGTGCGTCGCCTCGTGGAGGCCAACGGGCTTGAGAGCGCCAACGTGATCTATACCGGCCAGCGACTGACCATCCCCGCGGCCGCACCGTCGACGACCCACGTGGTGCGGCCGGGGGAATCGCTTCTCACCATCGCCCGCCACTATGGGATCAGCATCTGGGCCATCGCCGAGCGGAACCAGATCCGCAACGTGAACCTGGTGTTCGTCGGCCAATCGCTGGTCATCCCCGCCGGCGAGGAGCCGGCGCCCGCGCCGACGCCCACTCTCACCGCCACGCCGACCCCCGCGCCCGCCCAGACCCCCGAGTTCGTCCCGGAGGCCATCGTCATCTACGACCCCCAGTCCGAAGCCCGGGTCGTCAGCCCGCTGACGGTCACCGGGTGGGGCAGCGCCTCTGAGAACACCCTCACCATCTATGTCCTCGACGATGGGGGCCTGCTGATCGGCCAGGGCTTTGCCGTCATCGACGCCGAGTTCGGCGAGTTCGGCCCCTACGAGGGCACCGTGGAGTTCCGGCCGCCCGACGATGCGGAGGTCGGCCGGGTCCAGGTGTACAGTACCAGCCCGCGCGACGGAGCCATCGTGCACCTCTCGTCGGTGGCCGTCCGATTCCGCTAGAATGCCTGGGAGGCGGAGCCTGCTCATGAACCCCTTGCGTCTGTTGGTGAACCTCGTCCTGGCCCTGGTCCTGGTGGCGGTCACCTGCCTCAGCCTGGCCTCCGGCCTGGCGGTGGTCTGGTGCCGTTCGTGGGAGGCCTACGACCTCACCCACGAGAGCACCCAGCAGAACTGGGCCTGGATCGACGGGCGCCCCATCCACTACTACCTCGACGGCCCGGAGGGCTCGCCGGTGGTGGTGCTCTTGCACGGGCGCCAGGTGGAGGGCCTGCAGACGTGGCAGGAGGCGGCCCGCTTTCTCTCCCGGGCCGGCCTGCGGGTGCTCGCCATTGACCTGGCGGGCTACGGCCACTCCTCCCGGGACCCGGAGGCCGACTATAGCCTCTCCGGCCAGGCCCAGACCGCCGCCAAGGTGCTGAACAACCTGCACATCATGGGGGCCACGGTGGTGGGGCACGGGTGGGGCAGCGCGGTGGCGCTCCAGATCGCCCGCGAGCAACCCCAGTTCGTCGGGGGCCTCGTGTTGGTGGGGCCCATCGTCTACGACGACGACGCGCCCCTCTGGCGTCCGGTGGCCGACGTCCCCCGCCTCGGGCGGGCGATGGCCTGGGCCTTTGACGCCGGCGGCCCCCTCTGGGAGCGCCGCCTCGCGGGGGGCTTTCGGCACCCCAGCCGGCTGAACTCCGACTATACCCTGGCCGCCCAGGAGGTCAGCCGCATCCAGGGAACCCTCCGCGCCTGGACGGCGATGGCCGCCTCCTGGGAGGGGAGCGACCTGCCCGCCGCCCTGGGGAGCATCCCCCAGCGGGCCCTCATCATCCGCGGCAGCCACGATGCCCGGGTCTCGGAAAAGGACATGGAGCGCCTGGCGCGCGATCTGCCCAACGCCCAGTCCGTGGCCGTCGACGACGCCGGACACCTGGTCCACCTGGAACAGCCCGCCCGGGTCCACCACCTGCTCCTGCAGTTTGC
>JAAZBQ010000446.1 GCA_012513725.1 Chloroflexota bacterium | reverse complement strand
GTGCTCGAGGTTCGGCCGCTCCAGCGCGCGCCGGAGGATGGCCTCGGCCCGCGGATAGTCGGCCTCCGCGTTGCGCGGGCGCATCCAGAACTGGTCGGCCCAGCCCGCGTACACATAGCCGTCGTCGTGAAAGCGGTCGATGAGCTCCGCGTAGATGGCCTCCGCCTCGTCACGGCGGCCCAGGGCCCACAAGGACTCGGCCTGGCCGCGCCGCAGGTTCACCACCATGTTGTCGTCCGAGTCGGCGAACAGGGCCAGCGCCTCGCCATTCAGGCGCACGCGGTGCTCGTGGTAGATGGGCTCTTGCAGCCCGGCGTTCCACAGCTCGTACTGCAGGTCGACGACCCAGTACGGCGAGTCGAGCTCCGGCGCGTTCTGCGCCTCATCGAAGGCTGCGAGGGTACGCATCTCGGGTGTGGTCATCTCCTTGACCATCTCCCACGCCTCCAGCATCCGCTGGCTGGCGCCGATGGGGTCCACCTCGTCCACCAGATGATGGGCCTGATCGACCAGCCGTCTGAGACGGGCAATCGGTCGGTCGATCGGCAGCTGGTGGCGGCCGGCTCGCACGTCCTCCCACCGCTCGGCCTCCTGGGCGGCGAACGTGTCGACCGCGCGGAGCGCCTCTGCGCCCTGGGATTCACCCACCAGATGTCGAATGGCGGCCCGCAGCGCGTCGATGAGCAGGTCGTTCACTACCGGGGTGTCGCCACCCTGCTCACTCTGGACCTCGATGGCGTTCAGGATGCCTCGCAGCTTGTCTGCGGCGGCCATGGAAAGGTCCAGGTCCGAGATGGTTGCTCGCACGGCTTCCAGCTTGTCGACGCGCTCCTCGTCATAGCCGGTCGGCTGGTTGGATGGTTTCCAGGCCATGTTCGGCCTCCCTTCCTCTCGTCTGGGCGGGCGGCGACATCCTGCGACGTCAGGCGGAACGAAAAACAGCGCGACCATTGCGGTCACGCTGTTCTCTGCTGCGGAGACGCCTCAACTAGGCTGAGGACTTGCCTCCCACCCCCAGGACAATGAGGCGGAAGCGACGGGATTCGAACCCGCGATCTTTGGCTTGACAGGCCAACATGTTAACCACTACACCACGCCTCCGCGCGCGAACAGGATGATACCACAGGTTTTTCGGGCGTGCAAATCGCCCTGCAGCACCATCACGCGCCTGCCTTGCCGCCCCGGGCGGCCTCGGCTACCATCCGGGCGGGGTTCCCGCTCACATAGCCCGCTCTCGGAGGTCCGCCATGCCCGACCCGCGCCCGAACATCCTGTGGATCTGCACCGACCAGCAGCGCTATGACACCATCGGCGGCCTGGGGAACCCGGCCATCCGCACGCCCCACCTCGATCGGCTGATGGCCGAGGGCGTGGCGTTCACCCGGACGTATTCCCAGAGCCCCATCTGCACGCCGAGCCGCGCCTCGTTCCTGACGGGTCTCTATCCCAGCACCGTGCATGTGAACCGCAACGGCAACGCCTACTTTCCTGCCAGCGAGCGGCTCATCACTCGGCGGCTGGCCGACGCGGGGTACGACTGCGGCCTGGCGGGCAAGCTGCACCTCTCGGCGGCGAACGGGCGGGTGGAGGAACGCTGCGACGACGGCTATCGCGTATTCCGGTGGAGCCACCATCCGTCGCCGGAATCCTACTGGCCCACCCGCGACCATGCCTATCAGCAGTGGCTGGCCGACCAGGGCGTCCGCTGGGAGGAGGCCTACGGCGCGCCCCAGGAGGGCGGCCTGGCCCCCCAGGGCGAGTATCGGCCCGGGATCGCCGCGCGGTACCACCAGACCACCTGGTGCGCGGAGGAGGCCATCGCGTTCATGCACGAGCACCGCGACGGCCCCTGGCTCATGAGCGTGAACCCCTTTGATCCGCACCCGCCCCTCGATCCGCCCGCCGAGTACCTCGACCGCATGGACCGCGCCGCCATGCTGCTGCCCCTCTGGCGGGAGGAGGAGCGCGAGAGCCAGCTGGCCTTTCGGGGGATCGCCCACCAGACGCGTACCCCCGTCGCGCCCGACGAGTACGACGCCCGGGGGATGGTGGCCGCCTACTATGCCCAGATCGAGCTGATCGACGACCAGGTGGGTCGCATGCTGGCCGCCCTCGTGGAGACCGGCCAGCGGGAGAACACCATCGTCATCTACTGCTCGGACCACGGCGAGATGCTCGGCGACCACGGACTCCGCCTGAAGGGGTGCCGGTTCTACGAGGGCGCCGTCCACGTGCCCCTGATCATCTCCTGGCCGGGCCACATCCTCCAGGGGCTGCGGAGCGACGCGCTGGTGGAACTGGCCGACCTGGCGCCGACGCTGAACGACTTCACCGGCCTGCCCAGCGATGAGGACGTCCACGGCCGGAGCCTCGCCCCGATCCTGACCGGCGCGGCGGATCCCGCCCACCACCGGGAGTTCGTCCGCTGCGAGTACCACGACGCCCTGGCCCAGGAGGAGGCCAGCCACGCGAACATGCTGTTCGACGGCCGCTTCAAGATCGCCGTCTACCACGGCCACGAGGTTGGCGAGCTGTACGATCTGGCGCAGGACCCGGAAGAGTTCCACAACCTGTGGTGGAGCCCCGAGCACGCCGAGCGCAAGGCGGCCCTTATCGCGCGCCTGTTCGACGCCGTGATGCTGGCCACTGATCCCGGCCAGCCCCGGGTGGGCAAGTTCTAGGCTCTTGCCTTTCCGAAAGCTGCCAGGGCGGTCTGCGGCCCGCTTCTCGGAGAGGGAAGAGGATAGGTTCCACCAAAGAACGCCAAGAGCAACACGGGAAGATGACGAGGCCGGAAGGTGGATGTGGCCGGTCTTGGTAGCCTTACTGTCTGCACGGATACGGGTGTACCCAGGAACCTTCCCGAAAGCGAAGCCAGCTTTCGGGAAGGCAAGCGCCTCTGGTAGCGGTGTGGGCGGCGGGTGCGCTATAATCCGAGAGGAAGAGACTGCTCGCCTGAAAGGAGGCTTCCGATGACCATCGACCGTGCGAAGCCATCCACCGTCGACGAGTACATTGCAGGACAGCCGGAAGAGTTACAGGAGATCCTGCAGCAGATCCGGGCCGCGATCCACGAGGCCGCGCCGGGAATCCGGGAAAAGATCTCCTACGGCATGCCCGGTTTCGAGCTGAACGGCGACCTGATCTGGTTCGCCGCCCACAAGGCGCACATCGGCGTGTATCCCCGGGCGTCGACGTTGGCGCCGTTCGAGGAGGATCTGTCCGCGTACAAGCGGTCCAAGGGGACCATCCAGTTCCCGCTGGACCGGCCGATACCCTATGACCTGATCCGTCGCATCACCGAGTATCGCGTGGCGGAGAACAGCGGCCAGGGTTCCGACAAGAGCACCGCCGTCGGCCGCTGACGACCATCCCTTCATCCCCCGAGGCGCCCCACACCGTGACATCCCTGCGAACCGCTCCCAACCCATCCGCCATTGCCACGCCCGCCGAGGAGGCTGCACCCGAGGAGCGCGCCGGCCGCGTCTCCTGGGCAGAGGCAGTGGGGCTCGTGGCCGTGCTGGCCCTCGCTGCGGCGCTGCGCATAGGCTGGCCGGGGGTTCACACGTGGTCGTACGACGAGGCGCGGGTGGCGCTCCTGGCGTTGGAGACGGCCCGCGGCGGCGACATCGCCGCCGTCGGGATCCAGTCCTCCGCCGGGCTGCCGAACCTGCCCGCGGCGGTCTGGCTGTACGCGCTGCCCTTGGCGATCTCGCCGGATCCCCTGGTCGCCTCGCTCTGGACGGGGGCGGTCAACGTCCTGGCGATCGCCGGCCTGTGGTGGCTGGTGCGGCGCTCAGCGGGGCCCTGGGCCGGACTGACGGCGGCGGCGCTCTGGGCCGGGGCGCCCTTTGGGGCGTTCTACTCCCGGGCCATCTGGAGCCAGGACCTTCTGGGGCCGCTGGCGGTGGCCTGGGCGCTCCTCGGGATGCGGGCGGCACAGGCCGAGAGGCGGGAGGACCGGATCGGTAGCGTGGCGCTTGCGGCGCACGTGTTCGTGGCGGGGCTGGCGCCCCAGGTGCACTTTGCGGGGGCGGCGCTCCTGCTGCCGACCCTGTGGCTCCTGGTGCGCCGCCGGTGGTGGCGTAGGCCCCGGCCCCTGGTCGCCGGCGCGGCGCTGGCTGCGGCCGCGGCGCTTCCCTACGTGGTGGCGCTCTGGCGGGCCGACGCCCTGCGGGGCACGCTCCAGGCCGCCCTCTCCGGCGCCGGCGGGGAGGCGGGCGCGCCGCGTGAACTCGTGGGCCTGCAGCGGCTCCTGGAGATGGGCGTCGGTCGGGGCTGGGAGTGGTTCCTCCTCGGCGGCGAGTGGCAGTGGGCGGAGGGCTGGACGATGGCCCTGACGGTCGCGAGCGTCGGGGCGGGGATCCTGCTCCTCCTCGGCGCGGTGGCCCTTGCGCTGCGGCTCCGGCGCGGGCGGGGGCGGACGTCGGAGCCCCTCGATGCCCTGCTGCCCGCCTGGCTCCTCGGCGCGCCGCTCCTCTTTCTCGGGCACCTGACGCCGGCCTACCACCAGTACCAACTCGCCGCGCTGCCGGCGCTCTTTGCCCTGGGGGGATACGGCGCCGTGCTCCTGCCCCGC
>JAAZBQ010000445.1 GCA_012513725.1 Chloroflexota bacterium | reverse complement strand
TCCAGGTAGCGGTAGCGTAAGCGCAGCGCCTCGTCGATCTCGACCTCTTCGTTCAGGTAAAAGACCGGCGTCTTGGATTCGTTCAGGATCTCCACGTCGCCCGCCACCACCTCGATCTCGCCGGTGGCGAGGTTGGCGTTGGCGAGGCCCTCGGGACGGGCGCGTACCTCGCCTTCGATGCGCACGACGTACTCGTTGCGGAGGCGCTCGGCGCGGGCGAGGGCGTCGGGATCCATGTCAGGGTTGAACACTACCTGGGTGATGCCCCAGCGGTCGCGAAGATCGACGAACATCAGCCCGCCGTGATCCCTGCGTCGGTGTACCCAGCCGGCCAACGAAACGCGGGTGCCCGCGTCCTCGGCCCGCAGCTGGCCACAGGTGTGTGTCTTGAGCATGGCCACAACCCTCCATCATGCGCCTATCGCGATTCGAACGATTATAGCCAGACGCGGGCCACAGCCCAAACGCCCCCGCCGCCACTCATGGCGCCAGAAACGGGGAGAGGACAGGATTCACAGGATTCACAAGATTGATCCTCACGGGCGCCCGTCGAGGGTCCCCGAGTCAAGTTTCTGAGCAGCAGGCCTGCCCTGACGTCGGTGGAAGGGTCCGCCGAAGGACCTCTACCATACTGTGCCCCGCGTCTCCCTTGCGCGCACAGGCTGCCCGTCAGCCCGTCCTGCTCAGAAACCTGGTGCGGGGACCCCCCGACGGATGCCCTCGAAAACCCATCTTGTGAATCCTGTGAATCCTGTCCTCCCCTCAGTCTCTGACGTGAGGAGTGGGCCGGCGCACACCTTCTCGCCCTTTGCCTGTTCGGGAGGGAAACCGTAGAATAGGAGGACGGTACGACACGGAAGGACAAGACTCCAATCGGAGAACGATACATGAAGCATGCCACGCGCAAGATCGGCGTCTACCTGCTCCTCGCCCTCGTCGCGGCGGCGGTCCTGACGTTGGATCAGGTCACCAAGTCGCTCGTGCGCCAGCACCTGCCCCTGTACGAGCCCTACATGCCCATCGAGTGGCTGGAGCCCATCGTGGTCCTGCGCCACATCCACAACACGGGCGCGGCGTTTGGACTGTTCCCGGGCGGCGCCACGATCTTTATGGGCGTGGCCGTCCTGGTCGTGTTGGGTATCATCTACTACTATGGCCGCTTGGATAGCCCGCCGGCGTTCCTGCGGGTGGCCATGGGCCTGCAGCTGGGCGGCGCGCTGGGCAACTTTGTCGACCGCCTGATGCACGACGGCGCAGTGACCGATTTCATCGACTTTGGCTTCTGGCCCGTGTTCAACGTCGCCGATTCGAGCATCGTCGTCGGTACCATCATCCTGGCCTGGTTCATGCTCTTCCACGACCGGCCCGAGCCGGAGGAAGCCCAATCGCGGGCCGATGCGGGCTGCGAGGAGGGCTGCGAGGCGGGCTCCCAGGCCTCGGCTTGAGGGCCGGGTGATGGGGGTCGTGGGTGCGACCCGGTGCAGATGGTGTGGCAGCGTCATGACGCCTGAGCGCCGCGGGGCCGAGGTGCGCACCCTGGTGGTCGAGGGGGAGGCGGAGCGGCTGGACCGCTACCTGGCGGGGCGATATCCCGACCTCTCCCGCTCGCGGGTACAGGCGCTGATCCGCAGCGGCGATGTCTCGGTGAACGGCTGCCCCGCCAGGCCCTCGCTGGTGCCCGATGCCGGCGACGTCATCACCCTCCGCATGCCGCCGCCGGGCGAAGAGGCGCCGCTCCCCGAGGCGTTGCCCCTCGACGTCGTCTATGAGGACGAGCACCTCCTGGTGGTGAACAAGCCCGCCGGCCTCGTGGTGCACCCCAGCCCCGGGCATTCCACCGGCACCCTGGTGAACGCCCTCCTGGCGCACCGGCCCGAGGTGGCCCGTGCCGACCTGGATCCCATCCGACCGGGGATCGTCCACCGGCTGGATCGCGATACCTCGGGGCTCCTGGTGGTGGCCCTGGGCCGCGAGGTGCAGCAGGCGCTGCAGGCAGCGTTCAAGTCGCGGGCGGTGGACAAGCGCTACCTGGCGCTCCTCCACGGCGCCCTGGCCCCCGACCGGGGGGCGATCGAGGCGCCCATCGGCCGCGACCCGGTGCACCGCCAGCGGATGGCCGTCCTCCGGGAGGGGGGCCGCCCGGCGCGGACCGAGTACCGGGTGCGCGAGTACCTCGGCGCGTATACCTATGTCGAGGCGCTCCTGCTGACGGGGCGCACTCACCAGCTGCGCGTCCATTTCGCCGCCATCGGGCACCCGGTGGTAGGCGACCCGGTGTACGGCCGGCGCCGCGAACGGCTGACGATCTCTCGGCAGTTCCTGCACGCCTGGCGCCTGGCGTTCGAGCACCCGGTGACGGGCGAGCGGATCGAGGCCGAGGCCCCGCTGCCGCCCGATCTGGTCGCCGCGTTGGCCGAGATAGACCGCGTACCGTAGGCTCCCAGGGCGCGCTGCGCCTCTGGGGGGTCGTCCAGCACCCATCACACAAGAGGAGCAAGTTCCGTGAGAATCGTCGATCTGCGCAGTGATACCGTTACCATGCCCACGCCGGCCATGCGCAAGGCCATGTACGAGGCCGAGCTCGGCGACGACGTCTACGGCGAGGACCCCACCGTGAATCGCCTCGAGGAGGCGGTCGCCGAGCGCCTGGGCAAAGAGGCCGGCCTCTTTGTGGTCAGCGGCACCATGGGCAACCTCGTGTCGCTCCTGACCCACTGCCCACGCGGCGGCGAGTTGATCCTGGGCGATCAGGCCCACATCTTTTACTATGAGGCCGGGGGGATCTCGGCGCTGGGCGGCGGCCACGTACACACGGTGCCCAACCTCCCCAACGGCATGATGGACCCGGCCGCCGTCGAGGACGCCATCCGCGCGCCCGGCAACGCCCATTTCCCCCGCACCTGCCTCATCTGCCTGGAGAACACCCACAACCGCTGCGGCGGGGCGGTGCTCTCGGTGGAGCAGATGGCCGAGATCAAGGCGGTGGCCGAGCGCCACGGCCTGCCCGTGCACCTCGACGGGGCGCGCATCTGGAACGCCGCGGTGGCCCTCGGCGTGGCGCCGAGCGACCTGGCCGCCCAGGTGGATACCATCCAGACCTGCTTTTCCAAGGGGCTGGCCGCGCCGGTGGGCTCGGCGATCGTGGGTTCCCGGGCCTTCATCGACGAGGCCCGCCGCAACCGCAAGATCGTCGGCGGCGGCATGCGTCAGGCCGGTGTGATTGCCGCGGCCGCGCTGGTGGCCCTGGACGAGATGGTCGACCGCCTGGCCGACGACCACGCCAACGCCCGGCTCTTGGCCGAGCGGCTGGCCGAGATCCCCGGGTACGACGTAGACCTCGCCACGGTGCAATCCAACATCATCCGCTTTGGCCTCACCCGGTCCGACGTCACGGCGCCCCAGGTGGCGGCGGCGCTGACGGCCGAGGGGATCAAGGTGAACGCCTCCGACGCGGCGCACATCCGCGCCGTCACCCACTATGGCATCGAGCGCGACGACGTCCTGTACGCGCTGGAGGTCGCCGAGCGCGTGATGCAGAGCGTGGCGGTGGCGTGACCCGCCGCGCAGCCGGGGCGCCGGCCACCGTCGCGGCGCCCCACCTCCTCTTTCTCGTGTTCGCCGGCGTCGGCGTGGCGACGATCGCGCTGCCCCAGCCCGGCCGCCTGGCGATCCTGTACGTGGCGCTCGGCGTCCTGGTCCTGGCATACCCCGGCTTGGGCTCGCTGGAGTGGAGGTTCTCGCTCCCGGCGGTGGGCCGCGGGGCGCTCCTGGGGCTGGTGATCTCGCTGCCCGTGTGGGCGTTTGTGCCCACGCAGCTGCGCGCGATGGCCGGGCGCCTGTATGGTGCCGGCGACCTCGCGCTCCTCTTTTACCAGGCCTGCCTGGTGCCGGCGCCCCTCGAGGAGGTGTTCTTTCGGGGCATCCTCGCGCCGGAGGCAGGCGCCGCCGCTGGCGTCGGCCTGTACGCCCTGGCCGGGCTCCTGTACTTTGCGCCCCACGCCCCGTTCCCCTCGGTGGTCGCCGCGGTGCTGGCGATGGCCCTGTTGGGCCTGGTATGGACGTATGTCCGCGAGAGCCACGGGCTGGCGGCCGCCACCGCCTGCCACCTGGTGGCCGCGTTCGTCCTGCTGGTGTGGCCCGCGCTGCTCGCGGCGCTGCGCGCGCTGCTCGGCTAGCGCAGCGTAAGAGGGAGGACCATGCACCCGTTCGGTTCGCCGCCGGATTCCACGCGCCAGTCCGGTCCCGGCACCCTGGGAGCCCTGGTCGATGCGATGCCGCTCCCTGCGCTCGTGATCTGCGGGGGGCAGGTCGAGTACGTCAATCGCGCTGCCCGGACGCTCCTCGGCCCCGAGCCGGTGGGCCGACCCCTGGACGACCTGGTACACCCCGCCGATCGCGAGGGCCTCTCCGACGCCCTCGACCGCTGCGCCATCCGCACCGCGTGCGGCGAGGTGGACGTCCGCCTGCAGACGCACCAGGGGAGCGTCGACGCCCGGGTGGAGATCATGCCGCTGCCCGGCGGCGGGGCGCGTCGGCTCGGCCTGCTCCTCCACGACTTGGGTGGTGTGCGTGTGGCCGAGCGCGCCCTCCAGGAGAGCGAGGAGCGCTACCGGCTCCTGGTGGAACACTCGCCCGACGCCATCTACCTGCACGAGCGCGGCCGCATCTCGTACGCCAACCCCGCCGCCGCGCGGTTCCTGGGGCTCTCGAGTCCCGACGACCTCATCGGTCGGCACGTCCTGGACCACATACACCCCGAAGACCGCGACCTCGTCGCCGAGCGCATCGCCACGGCCGCCCGCGAGCGGCGGGCCATCACCCACGTGATGACCCGGTTCATGACCTACGACGGGCGCGGCCCTTTGTGGGTCGAGGTGGCGGCTTCTCCCGCCTACGCCGGCCGCCGGGAGCAGTTCCAGGTCATCTGCCACGACCTCTCCGAGCGGCTCGCCGTCGAGCGTGCCCTGCAGGAGAGTGAGGAGCGCTACCGCCGCCTCGTGGAGTCCTCCCCCGACGCCATCTATGTCCAGGTGAATGGCCTCATCGTGTACGCCAACCGGGCGGCGGCCGCCATGCTCGGCGTGGCCAGGCCCGAGGACCTCGTCGGTCGCCACGTGTTGGACCACGTCCACCCCGAGTACCGCGACGTCGTGGCCGAGCGCATCCGCCGGGCGATGGAGAACGACGACATCGACCCCTATGTCGTCGAGCGGCTGCGGTCCTACGACGGGCGCGACCTGTACGTCCACATTCGCGCCGCCCGGGTGCGCTATGGCCAGGACGAGGCCGTGCAGGTGGTGTTGCGCGACGTCTCCGAGCAGGTGCGCACCCTTGAGGATCTACGCCGTACCGACCAGCGCCTGCGTGAGGTGCTCGACCACGCCCGGGACATGTCGTACCGGATGAGTATCGATCCCCTGCGCTTTGACTATGTGAGCCCCGCGGCCGAACACCTCTCAGGACTCGCCTCGGAGCAAGTCCGAGGCGCCGACCCGCGTGGGATTCTGGCCGGCATCCACCCCGACGACCAGGAGGGCTTTGTCACGGCCTTTCGCACGCTGGTGAGCGGGGGCCATGACGGCGATCGGGAGCCCCCTGTCCAGTATCGCTGGCTGCACACCGACGGCACCTACCACTGGTACAGCGACAACCGCTCGCTGGTGCGCGGCGCGGACGGCGCGCCGGTGGCGGTGGTGGGCTCGGTGCGCGACATCACCGACCAAAAGCAGGCCGCTGAGGCGCTCCGCGAGTCGGAGGCGCGGGCCCGGGCCCTGTTCGAGAACATCGGCGACGCGTTCCTGCTGTTCGACGACGCCCTGCGCATCGTGGACTGCAACGAGCGGGCCGTGGAGATGTTCGGTCGGCCTCGCGAGATCCTGCTGGCCCAGGGCGCCGCCGACGTGGGGGCGCGCCTGGCGATCGCGGGCGAGACACTGGCGGGCGTACTCGAGGCGACGCTGGCCGGCGGGAGGCCACGGCACCGCGCCGGGGTCGAGTTGCTGAGCGCTGCTGTGCCCGAGGGGGAGCCGGGCGCGCATCCTGCGTCGGGCGCGCCCCCTGCGTCGGGCGCGCATCCTGCGTCGGGCGCGCATCCTGCGTCGGGCGCCTATGTGGACCTGGCGGCCTATGGCGTGCCGGTGAACGGCGGGCAGCGGGTGGCGCTCCTGTGCCGCGACGTCACCGCCAGCAGGCGCCTGGAGGCCGCCCTGCGCCAGTCGGAGCAGATGGAGGCCGTGGGCAGGCTGGCGGCCGGCGTGGCCCACGATTTCGGCAACCTGCTCAGCGTGGTAGAGGGCGAGTGCGAGCTGCTGGAGGCCATGCTGCCGCCCGACTCTCCGGCTGCCCGGGAGATCCAGGCCATTCAACTGGTGGCGGAGAGCGGCACCTCGGTGATCCGACAACTGGCCGCCGTGGGCCGCGACGAGCAGATCGAGCCGGAGGTGTTGCACCTGAACGTGCTCATCCGCCGGAACG
Organism: Chloroflexota bacterium; assembly: GCA_012513725.1. Lineage (GTDB taxonomy): Bacteria > Chloroflexota > Anaerolineae > UBA1429 > UBA1429 > JAAZBQ01. The sequence goes on along the minus strand of JAAZBQ010000445.1, from coordinate 898 downwards.
AGCCGGTGCTCCGGCGGCTCCTGCGCGAGGGGGTGGCGCTCGAGCTCGGCCTGTCGGCGGCGCCGTTATATGCCTGGGGAGATCCCGGCCAGGTGACCCGGGTGCTGACGAACCTGGTGATCAACGCCGTGGACGCCATCGCCGAGCGGGCCGACCGCGCGGGGCGTGCCGGGCTCATCCGGATCGCCACTCGCCCGGCACACCTGGATGAAGGCGAGGCCCGCGCTCTGGGCCTGGCGCCCGGGCGCTATGCGGTGCTCAGCGTGTCGGACAACGGCCAGGGGATCGCCGAGGAGGACCTGAAGCGGCTCTTCCAGCCCCACTATACCCGGCACCGGGCCGCGGGGCGCCACGGCCTGGGGCTATCGGTGGTCTATGGCATCGTCGCGCAGAACGGCGGGACGGTGCTCGTGGACAGCCGCCTCGGCGTCGGCACGACCTTTACCCTCTACGTCCCCGCCCTCGACCCCGCCCCCAGCGCCGAGGCGGACGGCCAGGTGCCACCGGGATAGCAGAGGACCTCCCACGCACTGCCCTCCCAAGCTCCCCATCCCACCACGCCTCCCCCAAACCCCGTCATCCTGAGTAGCCCATGTCGCCGCGGCGCCACTCATGGCGCAAGAAACCGAGAAGAGGACAGGATTCACAAGATTCACAGGATTGATCCTCGCGGGCGTCCTTCGAGGGTCCCCGAGTCAAGTTTCTGAGCAGCGAAGCGAAGGATCTCCGGCGCACTGCCTCCCAAGCCTCTCTGTTGGGCACAAGCACCCATCACCCGTCAGCGGGGGGCACCAATGGGCATCGGGGTGACGGGATAGGGCCGCGCGGTGGAAAGGGAGGCACGGGGAGCAGAGCGGTAGAGGCCTGCCCCCCACTGCGTCGCCGTAGACCGGGGCAC
>JAAZBQ010000444.1 GCA_012513725.1 Chloroflexota bacterium | reverse complement strand
GCAGCAGCCAGGAGCAACACCATGGCCCACCAAGAGCATTGCACCGTGACGCAGCTGGTTGATGTCTCCGGATCCCTCATCGGACCGGTGCGCCTGCGGCGGGTGGTGGATGGGCAGCGCCTCGACGCCCACTATGGCGAAACCCTGTGCCAGACGGGGTCACGCCTACAGGACGAGGGCTGGCGCCTGGTGGCCGGCAATCGCGTCGCCGTGGGTCCCCGCCAGGCCGCCGGGCTCTTTGCCGTCATCCTCACCTACTCCCGCGACCACTAGCGGCCCACAACCGTTGCGGCTTTTGCCGGCGTGGGGCATAATCGAGCGGCCAACGTCGGCCTCGGGATGCACAGGGAGGGTCTGCCATGCGGCGTTACGTGACGGGGCTCGCGGTTCTCCTCTTGGTGATGGCGCTCGGAGCCTGTGGGGGGCGCGATCTCTCCACGCCCGCGGCGCGGATGGTGGGGCACTGGCGCGCCGACGTGGCCCTCGTGGATCTCCGCGTCGACGCCTACTTGGGCGCGCCCGGCGAGGATGGGTTGGGGACCCTGACCATCACCAGCGACGAACAGGACATGTCGGGCAGCGGCACCTACCGGGTGCTCTCCGAAGACGCCGAGGGGGAGAGCCTCACCGCGCTCTTTACCATCGGCGGCGAGGGGCAAGAGGTCACCGTCGGCGTCCCCCGCGACGGCAAGACGATCAAGGTGCGCCTGCCGGCGTCCGGCGCCATCGCCGAGGCCGTGGGGCCCCAGGTGTCGCTGACCCTGGACTATGTGGACGGCGAAACCGCCCCGTGAGGCGGGCTCAGCGGATCACGCCGTAGACAAAGTAGAGGATGGGCCCCACATAGTTCACCAGCGTGATGGCCCGCCACATCCGCTTGTTGCCCCGGATCTCGCCCTCGGGGCGCCGGCTGATATCACGCTGGGCGGCGACGAGCAGGCCGATCTGGATGGTGCCCATGACCACCGTCATCAGCCGCTGCATCGCCGTCAGGTCCTGCCACCGCTTGCGCGTCGACATGGTGTTCCTCCTCGCATCCCCGGCCGGGCGCTCGCCACCTACGGGTAGGGAGCCAGGGGATGGCAAGCCTCGGCGCACCATCGTGTGCCGACATGGTACCCCAGGAGGCTGCCCGGCAACAGCGACGCCGAACCCCCACCTAACAGAAGGGAGGAGCGCTTGGCGCTCCTCCCGAATCGAACCCTACGGGCAGTGGCTGGCGGCGCTGCCCGGAATCCCTAGACGCCCGTGCCGCTGGCCATTTCCAGCAGCCCGCCGTCCTCGTCCTCAGCCATCGGCTGGGCCGCCGCCCGCGACTCGACCAGCAGCCGCAGGGCAGTCCGATCTTCCTCGCCAACCTTGACCGTCACGAAACTGGGCACCAGGGTGAGGTCCAAGCCCTCCAGGGCCAGGTAACCCCGTGCAACAGCAACAGCCTTCACAGCCTGATTCACGGCGCCTGCACCGATGGCCTCGATTTCGGCAGTTCCCGTATCCCGCACACGCCAGGCAACGGCCCCTGCTACCGAGGTGGTCTCCGAACGGCTGGCAACACGTAGGGTAGACATGACCGATATCTCCTTGTGTAATGGATGATTTCGTGAGTACCGTAGTGCACTCTGCAAGCCATCATATCACGTGCTCGGCGCCGTGAGGGTCGTATCGAGTTTGCTCACCGGATGGAGTGCGTTGAGAACGGTTGGATTTCGGTTGGAGGCGCCACGGGGAGCCCTCTCCAGTTGGCGCGTCTCTGCCATCGTGGTATCCTGCCGGCCGAACGCGCCACCGCGGTGGCGCGGATGGAGGGAGGGAGCGTGATCGGCAAGCACCGCCTGATCGTGCTGCTGGCTGTGGTCGCCCTGGTGACGGGCATGGTCTGCGCGGCGGTCGGGTTCGTCGGCGGCCTCATCGTCGGGCAGCGTCTCGACGGCGCCTGGGTGGGGGGAGACGGCCCCACCGTGCGCGTGGGCGAGACCGCCGCCGGGGAAGGCCTGGTGTGGTTCAAGATCCACGCCGAGGACGGCGCCCTCTATCGCTCCGCCGAGCCGGTCCGCGCCGAGGTGCCCTATTCGAACGTTGGGTGGGTGATCCTGACCGTCGAGGGGGAAACCGTCCTGCACCGCAACGCGGAGAACGAGTACCGCTACGACCATGGCTGCTGGGCCGGGAGCGGCCTCGTCGCCCACATCATCGTGTGGTACGAGGGCGCCTACCACCGGGCCAGCGAAACCGTGCCCCTGGAGTGCGAGTGAGCCCCGCTCCTCATCGACCTATCGCCTGAACCGGGAGGAACCATGTCCGCAGATCGAGATGCCATGCGCTTGATGACCCAACCGTACCTGCGCGATCGCTGGAACCGGGCGGGCCGCCGGCTGGCGTTCGGCGCCCAGACCCTGGCCGAGTGGCAGACCTGGCGCGAGGAGACGCGCACCACGCTCCGCCGGCTCACCGGCTATGACACCATGCTCCCCACCCCGCCCAACCCCCGCATCACCGGCGAGGAGGACCTCGGCGACCACGTCCGGCAGCGGGTGGAGATCGACACGGAGCCCGGCGTGGTGATGACCCTCTACGCCCTGATCCCCCAGGGTGCCGAGGCGCCCTACCCGGTGGTCATTGCCCCCCACGGGCACTCTTCCGGCGGCAAGCTGGCCGTCGCCGGCGTGCGCGAGACGCGGGCCCTGGCCCAGACCATCGACCAGCACAACTATGACTATGGGGTGCAGTTCGTCCGGCGGGGGTTCATCGTCTTTTGCCCCGACGCCCGGGGCTTTGGCGAGCGCCAGGAGGCCGCCTCCCAGGGCGACCTGCT
>JAAZBQ010000050.1 GCA_012513725.1 Chloroflexota bacterium | reverse complement strand
TCGAGGCCTTTGGCCGCAAGTGGGGGGTGAGCGGCCTGTATCGCGACTATGCGCAGATGCTGGCGCGCGAGGCGCTGGACATCGTCTGCATCGCGACCCACCCCGAGCAGCACCATGAGCAGGTGCTTGCCGCCGTCGAGGGAGGGGCGAAGGCCATCTTTTGCGAGAAGCCCATGGCTGTCAGCCTGGCCGAGTGCGACGAGATGATCGCCGCTTGCCGGGATGCCAACACGCTCCTGGTCATCAATCACAGCCGACGGTGGGACCCCACCTTCCGCAAAGCCAAGGACCTGGTGGACAGCGGCGCCATTGGGCGCCTACTGACGATGATCAGCCACTGCGAAGGGGTCAAGCCCTACCCCGCCTGGCGCGCCGAGGAGGAAGGTCCACTGCTGCACGACGCTACCCACTCGTTCGACCTCTTCCGGCTCTACGCGGGGGATGCGGCCTGGGTCATGGGGACGGCTGTGCGCCGCATGCGGTCTTTTCCCGTGGAAGACGAGAGCATGTCCATCGTCACCTTCCGGAACGGGGTCACCGGGGTAGCGATCGTGAACGAGCTCACCGAGTTCCACCAGTTCGACCTAGAGTTGATCGGCACCCACGGCAAGATCGTCCTGGGCATGGGCGAGCGCCAGCTCTGGGGTGCAGAGCGGGCTTCCACGCGCGACGCGGGCGTGGACCCCAACATCGAGTGGCAGGACCTGGTGCCCCGGCCCTTCCCCGAGGTCTTGCCGTGCACCCCCATGGAGGCGGCCGTCGAGGACGTGGTCCGCTGCCTGGAGACCGGCGACGAGCCGCGGTCCACTGGTGAGGATGGGCGGGCCGCCATCGAGATGATCATGGCCATCTACGAGTGCGAGCGCCGCGGCCATGGGAAGGTCGATTTGCCCTTGCCCGGTGGCCCCTCTACGCTGTACTTGATGCGGGAGGAGGGCTATTACTCCTGAGCATGAGCGAATCCTGGGGCAGACTTGGTAGGGTCCACCGCTGAGTACGAGGAGGAGTACCGATGAGACTGGTGACCTATGACGACGGCGGCCCTCGGTTGGGCCTGGTGCGTGAGGGGCGGGTTGCCGATTTGGCGGCCCTGGCGGACGACGAGACCACCAGGCTTGCCTTCTCCGGTGCCCGCTCCTTCCTGGCGGCCGGTGACACGGCCATCGCCGCCGCTCGACGCGTGATGCGGGAAGCCGAGGACCACGGCATGGTGCCCTCCTGGCCCTCTCTGGAGGCCGTTCGCCTCATGGCGCCGGTGCCGGACCCGCACAAGATCCTGGCCTTGGCGGGCAACTACCGCGAGCATCTGCGCGAGGGCGGCAGCGCGGCCACGCCCAAAGAGCGTATGGTACCGAACGTGTTCATCAAGCCCGTGACCACCATAGTGGGTCCGGGCGAAGCGATCCGGCTCCCTGGGCCGCTATGCACTACCGTCGACTATGAGGGCGAGCTGGGCGTCGTGATCGGCAGCACGTGCCACCGAGTCTCCGTCGCGGCCGCTATCGACCACGTGGCCGGGTATCTGAACGTGAACGACGTATCCGGGCGCTCACTGAACATCGATGTACCACGAGAGTCGAGCGCGCGCACCGCCTATTTCGACTGGCTGAACGGCAAGTGGTTCGACACCTTTGCCCCGATGGGGCCCATGTTGGTGCTTCGGGATGAAGTCCCCGATCCCCAGTCTCTCAGGCTGGAATTGCGTGTGAACGACCAAGTTAGGCAGAGCGCCAACACGTCCGAGATGATCTTCGGGGTGGCGGAGACTGTGGCCTGGATCAGCCAGTTTGTCACCCTGGAGCCGGGAGACATCATCGCGACAGGAACCCCTTCTGGGGTGGGCGCCACCACAGGAACCTTCCTGCAGCCCGGAGATGTCGTCGAGCTCGAGATCTCTGGCCTGGGGTTACTCCGCAACCCGGTGTCGGCGCCCAATGCGTAAGGTGTGCTCGCACAGTCGTAACGGGGTGCTAGGCCTTGTTTGGAAAGGCTAGACACTGACCCACATGATGATGAAGCCAATGACCTACAGGGTCCCGAAGGTGTCGGCCAGCTTGTCGCAGCGGGTGGCCAGGCGCCGGTAGTTCTTGAGGCGACGGATCATGCGCTCCACGACGCTGCGGGTCCTGTAGATCGCGCGGTCGAAGGAACCACCCCGATGCTGGTCCTTGCGCCGGGGGATGGTCGAGCGGATGCCCCGTCGCCGCAGGTAGCGGCGGATGTGGGGCTGCTATATCCTTTGTCCTCCACCACGTACCGGGGACGCCGCTTGGGCCGCCCCCGACCGGCACGCCGCACCGCGCCATGCTCCATGGGGGCACGAGCATCGTGGACTCGTGCTGCTGGCCCGGCGTCAGGAGCACCACCATGGGCAGGCCCCGGTTCTCGCAACGAAGGTGCACCTTGGAAGATGTCCCGCCTCGACTCCAACCTAACGCTTCCGCTGCAGGGTCCCCTTTTTTCCCCCCGCCGCATGCGGGTGGGCGCGGATCACGCGGCATGGAATGCCGCGGTGCCATCGACATGATGTTGGGACCAGTCTATCTCCCCCTGGGCATCCACGGCCTGTTGGAGGGCGAAAAGGATCTCATCCCAGATGCCCCGCTGCTTCCAGTCCCGGAGCCGGCCATACACCGTGCCCCAGGGACCGTAGCGCTCCTCGGGAAGGTCCCGCCAGGGGGCGCCGGTGCGGATCACGCGGCATGGAATGCCGTGAGGATGCCGTTCAGGATGGTGCGATCATCTTTGCGTGGCCGCCCCTTCTTGGCGTGGGGCGGCAGGTGTGGTGCAATCTGCTTCCACTGCGTATCGGTATTATCTCTTCTGCTCATGTACACAACTTACCATAAGTAGACCCATTTCCAAACAGAACCTAGTGCCCCGAACGGGGTACGAGCGTTTCGCCCCTGAGGAGGCGCGGCGTATCGCGCGCAGGATCGGTCGGCAACTCTGTTGCCGCAGGCACTACACACCAGAACATGACAGCGGGCTGAACACTGCGCTTCGCGTCCCCTTGGGGGATCGCGGAGTGTGAGCTCTCGGTGTGCTCGGGCCAGTGCCTGAGCCGGCGCATTGCGGACCACGAGACCCTGGCGCGGGAGGTGGGTGCGATGGCGACGCGGGCAACGCCGCCCGCGTCGCCATCGACCGGCAGTTCATCGCCGCCGATGCGCGCGTCAAGCTGAAGCATCTATATCCCGGTGTGAAAGAACAGAATCTAGCCTAACTGGGCACTAGAATGACGCGCGGCCTGTTGACGATCGGCATCCCCTCGGCCTATACTCCCGCCCAACCACATAGCGCGTCTCTCCGAGTCGCGGTGCCTGGGCCTCCAGGTACGGTGCTGCGACCGGTGGGCGCAGGGCGATGCTCGCGTCGCCGTGCGTCCCAAGGGTGCAGGGGGAAACCCCCGCGCCTCCCATGCTTGGAAAGGAGAGGTGGCGCAGATCCCAACGAGGCAGGCGCCGCGCGCTGCGCCCCCGTTTGATGCTGCTCCCCTCCTTCCCCTTATGCACCCATTTCACGGAAAGGAGCCAGGACAGCCATCGTGCCCAGCCTCACGCCGGCCCCGTCACACCGAGTGGCCCGCTCCCACCGCGCTCTCCATGCCCTGAGGCCAAGC
>JAAZBQ010000443.1 GCA_012513725.1 Chloroflexota bacterium | reverse complement strand
CTGGCCCGCCGTACTCCCTCCGTGTATAATCCCCCCATGACCATCTACCTGGATACCTCATCCGCCGTACATGGCAAGGCCGGGCTGGGGCGCTATGCCGCCAACCTGGCCTACGAGTTGCGCGCCTGCCTCGGCGAGCGCCTGCGCATCTTTCAGAACAGCCTCGGGCGACTGGGGCCCCTGGAGGGGTGGGACGGCCCGCCGCCGGCCGGAGTTCGCTGGGGATACCGGCCGTGGCGGGGGATCGTCCTGGCCCGGCAGGTGGCCCGGCTCCCGCTGGATAGCCTCCTGCCCGGGGCGACCCTGTTCCACGCCACCGAGCATCTCCTTCCGCCCTTTCGCCGCATTCCCACCGTGCTCACCGTCCACGACCTGATTTTCGAGCGGATGCCCGAGCACCACAAGGCCATGAACTACCGCTACCTCAAGGCGGCCATGCCCCTCTACTGCCGGCGGGCCGACGCCATCATCGCCATCTCGGCCCACACCCGCGACGACCTCGTGGCTCTGTACGGCCTGGACCCCGCCAAGATCACGGTGGTCCCCGAGGCCGCCGCGGCCCACTTCTATCCTCGGCCGCCGGAGGACGTGGAGGCCGCCCGCCTGCGCTACGGCGTTCACGAGCGGTATGCGATCTCGGTGGGCACCATCGAGCCGCGCAAGAATCTGCCCGCGCTCCTGGAGGCCTGCCGGCCCCTCTTTGACGAGGGCCTCCTCGAGGCGCTCCTGATCGTGGGCAACAAGGGCTGGCTCTACGAGGGGTTCTACCGGGCCGTGGCGGCGTACCCGCACCGCGCCCGGGTGCTCCTGCCGGGATACGTGGCCGATGAGGACCTCCCCGCCCTCTACACCGGGGCCGCGGTCACCGTGCAGCCCTCCCTGTACGAGGGGTTCGGTCTGCCGGTCCTCGAGGCGATGGCCTGCGGCAGCCCGGTGTGCGCCTCGCGGTCCACCAGCCTGCCGGAGGTGGGTGGCGACGCGGCGCGCTACTTTGACCCGAAGAGCACAGAAGAGATGTCGGACGTCATCCGCCGGGTGCTGGAGGACGGGGCGCTGGCCGAGGCCATGCGCCGCGCCGGCCTGGAGCGCGCCGCCGGCTTTACCTGGCGCCGCACAGCCGAGGAGACGGCGGCAGTGTACGATCGGGTGCTGGGGGAGGAGATAAGGGATGAGGGATAAAGGATGAAGGATGACCGGCTCTTGGGGCCAGCATCCATCCCTCATCCCTCATCCCTCATCCCTGTCACTGTAGTGCCGTCGCGCCAGCCGTTGTTGGGAGAGTGACCATGCCGCCGAAAGACGCGCCGGATATCGTCGTCCGCCGCCTGCCGTACTATATGCGGGCCTTGGCCCAGGCCGCCGAGCGCGATCAGACCGTGGTGTCGTCGCAGGAGCTCGGCGCGTGGCTGGGGGTGAGCCCGGCACAAATCCGCAAAGACCTTTCGTACTTTGGCGAGTTCGGCAAGCAGGGGCTGGGCTACGAGGTGGCCTACCTCCGCGACCAGCTGCGGGCCATCCTCCGCGCCGACCGCGACTGGCAGGTGGTGCTGGTGGGCGCCGGGGCGCTGGGCACCGCGCTGGCGCACTATCCCGTGTTCACCTACGGGCAGTTCCCCATCGTGGCCGTGTTCGACAACGACCCCGCCAAACACGACCGGCGCCTGCGGGAGGACCTCGTCGTGCAGCCGGTGGCAGGCATGGAGCAGGCCATCTGTGATCGGGGGATCCGCGTGGGGATCCTGGCCGTGCCGGCCGGGGCCGCCCAGGAGGTCGCCGAGGGGCTGGTGGCCTGCGGCATCGAGGCGATCCTGAACTATGCCCCGATCCGCCTCTCCCTCCCCGAGCACGTCCGCGTCCAGGATATCGACCCCGTCGCCGTGCTCCAGAGCATGACGTACTATCTGTAAGATCTCACCACCAAGGGCACAAAGATCACCAAGGGAAGACAAAAGAAGAGAGGTGCCCACCGTTCGGCTGTAGGCACCTCTCTATTCTATTCTTCCTTAGTGATCTTTGTGCCCTTGGTGGTGAGAATCCTACGTAGTCTGCAAGGAGCGCCGGAGGATGGGGAGGCGCTCGAGGCCGCGGGCGGCGCCCAGGGCCGTGCAGAGCATGGGGTTCTCGGCCACGTGGCAGGGAATGCCCGTCTCCTTGGTCAGGAACCGGTCAAAGTTGCGCAGGAGCGACGACCCGCCGGTCATCACCATCCCGCGGTCGATGATGTCCGACGCCAACTCGGGCGGCGTGTGCTCGAGGACCGTCTTGACGTTCTCGGCGATCCGCTCCAGCGGTTCGCTCAAGGCCTCGCTGACCTCCGTCGAGTTCACGCTGACGATCCGGGGCAGGCCGGCGACCTGGTCGCGCCCGCGCACCTCCATGGTGAGCGGCTCATCGAGCTTCATCGCGCTGCCGATGGTGATCTTGACCAGCTCGGCGGTGCTGTCGCCAATGATGAGGTTGTACTTGCGGCGGATATAGGCCGCGATGGCCTCATCGAGCTTGTTGCCGGCCACCCGCACCGAGGAGGACTCGACGATGCCGTGCATCGAGATCACGGCGGCCTCGGCGGTGCCCCCACCAATGTTCACCACCATGTTGCCCGTGGGCGTGTCCACCGGGAGGTTGGCGCCCAATGCCGCGGCCAGGGGTTCGGGGATCAGATAGGCCACCCGAGCGCCGGCCTGGACGGCCGCCTCGCGGACGGCGCGGCTCTCGACGGTGGTGACCCCCACGGGCACGCTGAGCATCACCTCGGGGCGCCGCTCGATGCGGCTGCACAGCTTGGTGATAAAGTAGCGCAGCATCCCCTCGGTCACTTCATAGTCGGCAATGACCCCGTCGCGGACGGGGCGGGAGACCTCAATGGTCTCCGGGGTGCGGCCCAGCATGGCGCGGGCCTCGTCGCCGACGGCCAGCATGCGGTTATCCACCCGCGAGATGGCCACCACGGAGGGCTCGTTCAGGACAACGCCCTTGCCGCGTACAAAGACGATGACGTTGACGGTGCCAAGGTCGATGCCGATCTGCTTCGCGAACATTCACCCTCCCGGCTGCTGTGTCGTGCGCCATAATAGCACATAAGGTGGGCAGAGCCAACTCTAGGCTCGCGGAGAAGACGAACGCAGAGTCGCGGAGAAAAGACGCAGAGCCGCAGAGGGAGACGCGGAACGTCAGAACGCATAGGGGCAGAGGCACGATGCCGCGACGCCAGGAGGCTTTCGCCCCCTCGCCCGATGCTGCACCCAGGGAAGGGTTGCTTCAGTCGCGGCTGTCCGCTCTTCTCTGCGTCTCCGCGTCTGATCTCTGCGACTTTGCGTTGTCCCTAGGCCTGCGGAAAGGGGACGGTGCCCCATTCAATGGGCTCCTCGTAGCGAGCGGCGGGGACGTCGGGCCTGACCTCAGCCTCACGGGAGACATCGGCGCCCAACGCGAGGAGCTTGCCGTCGATGTTCTGGTAGCCGCGGTCGATATAGATGACGTTGTCGATCCGCGTGGTACCCTCGGCGGCCAGCGCGGCCAGCACCATCGCCGCGCCAGAACGGATATCGAGGGCGCGCACATCGCCACCCTGCAACAGCGTGGGGCCGTGAACCACCGCCATCCGGCCGGAGGTGATCTCGATCTCGGCCCCCATCCGCCGGAGGGTCTCGGCGTACTCGAGGCGGCCGTCGTACATGGTCTCATAGACGGTGCTCGCGCCGGTGGCCTGGGTCATCAGGGTGGCGTAGGGGGCCTGCAGGTCGGTGGGAAAGCCCGGGTACGGGTAGGTCTGAATGTTGGTCGCCCGGAGCGGGCGCGGCGCGGCGACCTCATAGCGCTCCGGGGTGGCGATCACCTCGGCGCCGGCCTCCACCAGCTTGTTGGTCAGCGCGCCGAGCCACAGCGAGACGCAGTCGTCGATGACCACCCTCCCGCCAGTGATGGCCGCGGCGAGGGCAAAGGTGCCCGCCTCCATCCGGTCGGGCATCACCCGGTAGACGGCGCCGTGCAGCCGGCGCACCCCCTCGATGCGGATGGTCGACGTGCCGGCACCCTGGATGCGGGCGCCCATGGCACAGAGGAAATCGGCCAGGTCCACCACCTCGGGCTCCACCGAGGCGTTCTCGATGACGGTGATGCCGGACGCCAGGCAGGCGGCCATCAGGAGGTTCTCGGTGCCGGTGTGCGAGGGATAGTCGAGCACCAGGCGCTCGCCGTTCAGCCGCGGCGCGCGGATGACATAGTCCGCCTCGTTGGTGGTCACCTCGGCGCCCATGGTCTGAAAGCCCTTCAGGTCGACGCTGACGGGCCGGGTGCCGATGGCACAGCCGCCGGGATGGGGGGCCTCGGCCTGGCCAAAGCGGGCCAGGAGCGGGCCGACGATGAGAAAGGAGGCGCGCATCTTGATGGCCAGGTCGGCGGGCAGGGTGGCCTCGGAGATGCGGGTGGCCTTGACGCGCAGCGTGTTGGGCCCCTCAAAGCGCGCCGCCACGCCGAGCCCCGAGAGGACCTTGACCATGTTGCGGATGTCCTCAATATAGGGCACGTTCTCGAGCAGGCACTCGTCGGCGGTGAGGAGGGTGGCAGCAATAATCGGCAGCGCGGCGTTCTTGGCCCCGCCGATTTCGACCTTGCCGGTCAGGGGGTGCCGTCCGTCGATGGTCAGTGGCATCGTATCACCTTTGCGCTCATGGCACCGCGTGGAGAACGGTGGAAGGCGAATGGATTCGCGGTCGGCAACGCAGCCGGTACCAAGCAGATGCAGCATAGCGCGGGTGGGAGGTTGTGTCAATGTCGAGAGGCGG
>JAAZBQ010000003.1 GCA_012513725.1 Chloroflexota bacterium | reverse complement strand
AGGCGGGGTGATCGGCCGTCATCCCCAGGTACTCGTCCATGTGAAAGATGCGGACGCAGTTCCAGGGCACCGCCTCGCGCTCGCGCAGCGACTCGATAAAGGGCAGCTGAGAGTTGCCGGTGGCCAGGATGAGGGAGGCCGTCCCGCGGGCGGCCACTGCCTGCTGGATGATCTCCACCACCGCGTCGGCGGCGTCCATGCCCATCTGCGCGGGATCCGGCGACAGGCGCACCTCCATCTCCCCCGCCGAAAATCGTCGCACGTTCTGATCACTTGTCATGCCGTGTACCTCCTTGATGCGGATCGATCGATATGGATGACGGGAACCCCGGCCCGATCGGGCACATGTGGGACGCTCGCTAGCCCCATGGAGAGCCGCATAGCGCCGGTTCCAGCCCGGCGATGTAGCCGTTCACCACCAGGGCGCAGGCGCCGACGCACGCGGAGTCCAGCGACAAAGCGTTGCGCTGGATCTGCACGTGGCGATAGGAGACGGGAAAGGCCCGACGCTGCGCGGCCTTGCGGATGCTATGGATGACCATCTCCCCGGCCTCGGCGAGGTAGCCGCCGATGATGACCAGTGAGGGGTTGAACAGGTTGATGAGGTTCGCTACGCCGACGCCCAGGTATTCGCTGGCCCGGCGCACCTCGCCCAGAGCGAGCGCATCGCCGTCGCGCACTGCGGCGATGATGTCTCGATAGGCGATCGGCTCGCGGAGGCTGGTGTCGGCCCCCACCCGCACGCGCTGCCGGATAGCCTGCCGGATGGCCGGCAGGCTGGCCACCGTTTCCAGGCAGCCCCGGTTTCCGCACACGCACGGAGGGCCGTCGAGGAGCACGGTGGTGTGGCCGAACTCGCCGCCGTACCCGGTGGCGCCGATCAGCGGCCGGCCCTCGATGAACGCGCCGGCGGCGATGCCGTCGGACACCGACACGTACACCATGTCGTCGACGCCCACCCCCGCGCCGTACCAGTGCTCGCCCATTGCGCCAGCCCGCGGACGGTTCGTCACCCGGACGGGGACCCCCAGGATGTCGGACAGCCTGCCGGCCAACGGTACGTCGGACCAGCCGAGGCCCTCGGAGAATACCACCCGTTGCCCCTCCGCGTCGGTGAGGGCGGGGAGGGCGACCGCCAGGCCCAGGCATGGCCGCGTTTCGCCTTCTAGCAACTGCCGGGCCATGGCCGCGATCAGGCCGATGGACGCTTCGACGGTGACCGATGTGACGGGCTGGAGCGAGCGCCGCACCGGGTTCATCGCCACGTCCGTGGCGATCCCGCGACACTCGGATGTGCCGAGCTCGATGCCCAACGCCACGCCGAGCGCCCGGTTCAGGTGCAACGCTCGGTTGCGACCGCCCGCCGCAGCGTCTTCCTCGTACAGCACGCCGTCGCGTAGCAGTTCGGCGACGAGGCTGGAGACGGCTCCCTTGCTGAGGCCCGTCCACTCGCTGAGGGCCGATCGCGTGATCGGCCCGTGCCGGCGCACGGCGGCGACCAGCGCGGCACGGTTCGCCGCGCGCATGGACGCGGTGGTGACGTGGATAGGTTGGGTACGACGTGGCCTGGCAGTTGATGGCATCGGTACTCGTCGGGCGGCAGTCCGGGACTGTGTGGTGTGAACCTGATGGTTCACGGTGTGAACTAGCCGCACTGTACTGCATCACCGGGCCGCCTGTCAAGGGGTTCATTGTGGTGATCACTCGCATCTGCCCCAGTGAGCGCAGAGCAGGCTTCACGGACGGCGGGAGGCGCGCGAACAGCCTCCCGCCGGGCCATTGTAGTATGCCTGGGGGGCAAGCGCGGCGCTCTGCAGGCTCGTATGAGATGTGCGTAATTACCACGTTCATTGACCCGACCTTGGCGGCGCACTAGAATCGCCTGGTCGGCAACTGCCACGCCACAGGGAGGAGGACCCCGTGCGAGCGCT
>JAAZBQ010000442.1 GCA_012513725.1 Chloroflexota bacterium | reverse complement strand
GCTATGGGCCATGTCGCTTCTGGTGGGCATCATCCTCCTCGTCGTGGTGCTGGTGCTGTGGCTCATCTTTGTGCAGTGACTGCCCTCGGAGATCACCCAGTCGGATCCCTAGCAGCCCGTGCCGCGGCCCGCCGCCCTTTCGCCCGGCTGCCGAGTGCGCTAGAATGCCCGTGCATGGGGAACGGAACGATGCCGGCCTCGATGGCCGGCCGGAAGGAGACGCGCGATGTGGGATCTGCGGGACCGGTTCGACCTGACACTGCCCGCCTGGGGGCCCTATACCAAGGCCTACATGGGCATCTCGCACCTGCCCGCCCTGGACGGCAGGCTGGAGGGCGACAGCGTCGACGGGGTGCGCGTGGACCTCGCCGTGGTGCCCGGGTTCTACCGGCGCAAGGTCGACGTGCCCAACGTCATGTGGGAGTCGGGCTACCATCCCTGGGAGGCCGCGCCGGATCTCTCCTACTACTCTCACCGCCACGAACTGGAGTGGCGCGACCGGGTCTACGTGGACGTCTCCTTTTCCGCCCTGGACGATGGCGCCCGCCTGGTGCGCTGCCGCTGCGTGAACGACACGGACGATCCCCAGTCGTTGGTGCTCCACTATCTGGCCTCTCTCCACTATCCCACCCTCGCCTCCCACGGCCGTGAGCCCCTGCGCGCGGCGCGGGTGGAGGTGCCGCCGGGCGGGGTATGGGTGGACGGGCTGGACTATGACCTCCTGGACCTGGCCACTCCCCATCCGACCGACTCGCTGACCCCCGACGGCCTGCTGCGCGGCGAGGTGCGCGGCCACGACCTGGTGGGTGGGAGCGCCCTCGGGAGACGCTTCTCGCAGGCCGAGGGCGACCGCGTGGCGTACCGGATCCGCCTGGACGCGCCCCTGGCCCACGCCGCCCTCCTCCTGCGCTACCGCATGCGGAACGGCGGGCGCGCCACCGTCCGCCTGTCCGGCCTGGTGGATGCCACGGCTACGCTGGCCGGGGGCCACGATCCGGCCGTCGAGGCGATCGACGTGGGCTCCCTCGGGCCCGGCACCCACACGCTGGCCATCACCTGCGACGGCGTCGCCCCCTTCGACCTGGACGGCCTGGCCCTCGTGGAGGCCGATGCGGCGGAGCAGGTGACCTTTGCCGCCCTGCAGCCCGCCTACAGCCCCCAGATCCTGCCCGGGCCCCACGCGCAGAGCCTGGTGCTCAAGTACGAGCACGCCGCCCCCCACTATGGGCTGGCCTGGGGATTCGAGCGGAGCGAGGTGCGCGAGTTCCTCACCCCGGAATTGGATCGGTTCATGCGGCACAACGTCCACCACCACACCAGCCGGGTACTGGGGGAGACCGACGCCGATGGGCACTATACCGACGTGTTCCTGCGGCCCATCCCGCTGGCGCCGCGCGACGAGCAGGTGCTGTACGCCCTGCTCTGCGCGGGGACGCGCGACGAGGTGGAGGCTCGCCTGGCGGCGTTCGATCCGGCGCCCGAGGCGTGCCACAGCGCCTACGAGGCGGCCCGGGCCCGGCGCGTGGCGTTCCCCGCCGAGGGGCCCGGCGCGCCGTACGCCTTTGGCCAGGAGCGCCTGGCAGCCACCGTGCAGACCAACGTCGTGTACCCCGTGTATTGCCGCCGCTCGTTCATCCGCCACAACACCCCCGGCCGCTGGTGGGACTCGCTGTACACCTGGGATTCCGGTTTCATCGGCCTGGGGCTCGCCGAGGTGGACCTCCAGCGGGCGGTGGATTGCCTGAACGCCTACGTGACGGCGCCCGACGATCCCCACGCTGCCTTTTTGCACCACGGCAGCCCGGTGCCGGTGCAGTTCTACCTGTTCCAGGAGTTGTGGAATCGCACCCAGTCGCGGGAAGCGCTGGCCCATTTCTACCCGCGGCTGCGCCAGTACCACCGCTTTCTCGCCGGGCGCTTGGGTTCCAGCACCACTCGCTCTCTGCCCTCGAACCTGCTCAAGACCTGGGACTATTTCTACAACTCGGGCGGCTGGGACGACTATCCGCCCCAGGTGGAGGTACACCGCCGCGGCCTCGAGGACCGGGTGACGCCGGTGGTGAACACCGCCCACGCCATCCGCACGGCCAAGATGCTCATCCAGATGGCCGAGGCGCTGGGCGAGGCCGAGGACGTGGCCGAGTTCCGGGCGGACGTCAGCGCGTTCCGCCTCGCGCTGCTCCGCTACGCCTGGGACGAGGAGAGCGGCTATTTCGGCTATGTGGAGCACGACGAGGCCGGACAGCCCGCGGGCATTCTGCGCCACGAGAGCGGGGAGAACTATGATCAGGGGCTGGATGGACTGTACCCCCTCCTGGCCGGCGTCGGCAGCGACGCGCAGAGGGCGCGGATGCTGGCGCACCTCGCGGCCCGCGACGAGATCATGACCTCGTTCGGCCTCTCCGCCGTGTCGCAGGCCGCGCCCTATTACCGGGTGGACGGCTACTGGAACGGCACCGTGTGGATGGCCCACCAGTGGTTCTTCTGGAAGGCGCTCCTCGACCACGGAGAGGGCGCCCTGGCCTGGGAGGTCGCCCGCACGGCGCTGGAACTCTGGGAGCGCGAGGCCCGGCGCACGTACAACTCGTACGAGCATTTCGTCACCGAGACGGGGCGCGGGGCGGGCTGGCACCACTTTGGCGGCCTGTCGGCGCCGGTGTTGGCCTGGTACGGCGCCTACTTT
>JAAZBQ010000441.1 GCA_012513725.1 Chloroflexota bacterium | reverse complement strand
TCAGGCCAAAGCGAACGGCGGAGAGGTCGAACGTGCTGCCCATACTTGCTCCCTGGTGCCGCGGGCGGTCAGGTGGATCCGTGACGCGGCGCGCGCAGTGCTACTCCCATTCGATGGTGGCCGGCGGTTTGCTGGAGATATCGTACACGACGCGGTTCACCGCGGGTACCTCGTTCACGATGCGGTTGGAGATCCGCGCCAGGACGTCGTACGGGATGCGGGCCCAGTCGGCCGTCATGCCGTCCAGGCTGGTCACCGCGCGGACGGCCACCGCGTTCGCATAGGTGCGGCCGTCGCCCATCACCCCTACGCTGCGTAGGTCCGTCAGGACGGCGAAATACTGCCAGATGTCCCGCTCCAGCCCGGCGGCGGCGATCTCCTCGCGCACGACGGCGTCCGCCTCGCGGAGGACGTGCAGTCGCTCGGCGGTCACCTCGCCGATGATGCGCACGGCCAGGCCGGGGCCGGGAAAGGGCGGCCGGTAGACCATCTCCTCGGGCAGGCCGAGGGCCACGCCCACGGCGCGCACCTCGTCCTTGAACAGCGACCTCAGCGGCTCGATGAGCCGCATGCGCATGTTCTCCGGCAGGCCGCCGACGTTGTGGTGCGTCTTGATCACCACCGCCGAGCGGGCGGAGGTGGCCGACTCGATGACGTCCGGGTACAGCGTGCCCTGGGCGAGGAAATCGACCCGTCCGAGGTGGGCGGCCTCCTCGTCAAATACCTCTACGAACACCCGGCCGATGATCTTGCGCTTTTCCTCCGGGTCGGTGACGCCTTCCAGCGCCTCGAGAAAGCGCTCGGTGGCGTTCACCGGCACGACGCTCTCCCCCAGCAGCCCGCGCAGGTGACCCATGGCCTCGCTGGCCTCGTCCTTGCGCATCATGCCGGTATCCACGAACACGGCAGTCAGTTGCTCGCCGATGGCCCGGTGTACCAGGGCGGCCACCACCGTGGAATCCACCCCGCCCGACACGCCGCAGATCACCCGCCCGTCGCCGACAGTCTCGCGGATCCCGGCGACGGTCTCGTCGATGAACGAGCCGGCGGTCCAGTCCGGCGCGCAGCCGCAGATATCCACTGCAAAGCGGCGCAGGATGTCGATGCCCCGCGGGGTATGGGCCACCTCCGGATGGAACTGCAGGCCGTACAGGCGCCGGTCCTCGTCGGCCATCGCCGCCACCGGCGAGTTGGGCGAGTGGGCCACCGCGGCGAACCCGTTCGGCAGGCGCTCGATCCGATCGCCGTGGCTCATCCACACGGCCAGCGGCGCATTTAGGCCCGCCAGGAGGGGGCCGGCGTTGGGGGCCAGGGTCACCTCGGCGGGTCCGTACTCGCGGCTGGCGCTCGGCGCCACCGCGCCGCCCAACTGGTGGGCCAGCAGCTGCATGCCGTAGCAGATGCCCAGCACCGGTACGCCGCGGCCCAAGACGTGCCGCTGCAGGTAGGGGGCGTCCCGGTCGTAGACGCTCTGGGGCCCCCCGGAGAGGATGATCCCCCGGGGATTCAGGGCCTCCAGCGCCTCGGGTGGGGCGTCCCAGGGGAGCATCTCGCAGTACACCTGGCACTCGCGCACGCGGCGGGTGATGAGCTGGCTGTACTGGGAGCCGAAATCCAGCACCGCGATGGTCTCGCGACGGGCGGGAGGTTGGGGTGTATCGTGCATCTCGTCCTCGGTGACCCAACGTGCCCCCGGCTGGGGGCGCTTGGTGAACAACCCATTATACCCGCCGCCGGGCCCGCCGACAAGTGCGATCACCCCCGCCGTCGCGAGTGCGTCTCAGGTGGGCCAGGCCAGATGCCCGTAGGTGCGCTGCAGGTAGGCCATCTGCTCCTGCGAGAGCCCGGGGCTCAGGATGTCGGCCACGTTCTGGCGCAGGTGCTCGATGTTCCCCGTGCCCACCAGCACGGTGGAGACCGCCTGGCTCTGGGCGGCGAACTGGTAGGCTGCCCGGGTCACCGAGGGGACCGGCTGGCCCACCTGTCCGAGGCCCAGGGGATCCTCCGGCGTGGCCGCGAGGTCCTGCAGGAGGCCCTGGGCCTCCATCTCGTGGAACGTGGCCAGCGCCTCCTCGGCGCTGCGCAGCGACCGGCGCACCGAGGCCATCACGAACACGCCCACTCCATGCTCCTCGGCAAGGGGCAGCACGCGCTGCGCGGCTCGCTGGTTCAGGATGCCATGCTTGATCATGCAGGTATCCCAGATGCCCTCGGCGAGGGCCACCTCCAGCATGCGGTGCTCGGGGTCGTTTGCTGCCGTCTCGGTGATGCCGATGTACCCGATCTTGCCCTGGCGCCGGGCCTCCTCGGCCACCGGCTGAAAGCGATCCACCACCTCCCGGTAGCTCTCGGGCCGCACGCCGTGGTACTGCAGGACGTCGATATAGTCCACACCCATGACCCGCAGGCTGTTCTCCAGGGAGCGCATGAGGTCCTGGGGATCCTGCTTGACGGTTTTGCCCTGGTAGGGCGGGAACTTGGTGGCCAGGACGTAGCGATCGCGGGGCACTCCCGCCAGGGCGCCGCCCAGCAGGGCCTCGCTGCCCCCGTAGGCCGGGGAGGTGTCCAAGAGGTTGATGCCCAGGTCCAGCGCCTCCCGAATCAGGCGATGCGACTCGGCCTCTGGCAGCCCGGCGCTCTGGCCGATGCGGGCCGGCCCACCGGTGCCCAGCCCGGCGAGGGATACGCGTAGCCCGGTGCGCCCCAGCGTGCGATAGTCCATGGTCGCTGTCTCCTGGTAACGGTCGATGGTTGGCATCCCCGGCGTTCAACGGGCTGTAGCATAGCCCAAGGGGCCGGCACTGTCCAGGGGTCCAGCCGGCGAAATACGGTCAACTTGTTTGACGAGTTCCTGAGCCCCAACGGCTAGTGTCTCGGGCACGCCTGCACCCACTACCCCTGGTGTACGAGGGCGCAGAGGGC
>JAAZBQ010000440.1 GCA_012513725.1 Chloroflexota bacterium | reverse complement strand
TTTCCCTGCAGGTCTGCCCTACGACAGACCTGCAGGGCACCGGATGCCTGCTTGACGGTCGCCGATACCATTCTACAATGGCCGCAGTCGCGAGTAGCTGATAGCAAGGGACAGCGTAAAGCCAATGACGGTAGCGCGTTCTGGAACGTGGGCCACGACCTTTGGCGCGATGTACGTTCGGGGATACCGCTGGTTCTGGTATCACCGGCTCGGCTCTGAAGGCGCCATGTACTTGAACAACGTGGCCCAGGGGTGGCTGGTGTATCAGCTCACCGGCTCGGCGCTGGCGCTGGGCTGGGTGAGCTCCGGGCGGGCCGTCGCCTCACTCCTCGTCTCGCCGTGGGGCGGCGTCATCAGCGACCGGATGGACAAGCGGTCGCTCCTCATATGGACTCGCGTGGGGATGGGGATTCTGTCGTTCATCATCGGGCTGCTCATATCGATGGGCATGATCCGCGTGTGGCACCTGGCAATGAACTCCCTGGTGTACGGCATCCTCTCGGCCCTGATGATGGGGGCCCAGCAGTCGATCGTCTCGGACCTGGTCGATGACAAGACGGTGATGAATGCCGTATCGCTGAACGCCGTCTGCCTGGGCATCACGGGGCTGGCGTTTCCCGCCATGTCGGGCATGCTCATCGAGTGGTTCGGGGCGGCGGAGGTGTTCTACATCCAGACCGGCATCTATGCGCTGACCGTGCTGGCCCTGCTCCAGGTACCGCACGTGCGGCCGGATGGCACCTACCGCGAGCCACCGGCCCGGGCGCTCGCCGCCGGCATGCGCTACACGGCCCGCGACGTCGTCCTCCAGGGTATGATCATCATCGCCATGGCCCGCTTTTTGTTGTCGATGGGCTACAACACCTACATGCCCAAGTTTGCCGACGAGGTGCTCCATTTCGACGCCGCGGGGCTGGGGTTGCTGCTCTCGGCGCCCGGCCTGGGGGCGCTGTTGGCCTCCCTGTTCATGGCCGCGCTGCGCGACTATCGGTTCAAGGGGCGCCTGCTCTTGGGAGTCGGCCTGGGGATGGGGTTCGTCATGATCCTCTTTTCCGTGACGCGCAACGTGCCGCTGGTGTTCTTGTTGCTCGTCATCCTGGGTGCCTGCGGCAACATCCTGCGGGTGCTGAATCAGACCATCCTGCAGACCGGCTGCGACGCCCGCTACCGGGGCCGCGTGATGAGCCTCTACGGCATGACCATGGGCTGCGGGCCCCTCCTGAGCGTGCCGATGGGAGCGCTGGCCGACGCGTACGGGGTGCCCGCCATCCTGGCGCTCGAGGGCGCTCTGCTCGCGGGAGTCTTTGGCAGCCTGACGCTCTGGCGGCCTGCCCTCCGACGGGCGTAGGGGTGCCCCGCGGCGGGCGATTTGCCAGATGCGCGGGGATGCGATATAGTGCCCGCGCTGTCCGGTGAGGGTTCCACGCGACCCTCTGAGGGCGGCCCCCAAAAAAGGAGTGCTCTGGCGGTCAGTGTGGACCCGCCCGCGATGCGGCGACAGGCACCCGAGCCCGGCGCAGTCCAGCGCCCGGCCGTTACCGACACCGGCGACCACGATCTGCGGCCGCCCCGAGAGCGCCAACACCCTACCGCCGGCGCTCACCCAGCCACTGTTAGTGTACGCGGTACCCGTGTGATGTCTTGCGCGCTGTGCTGCCCCTCGTAGTGAGGGTCGAGCCGGCGAGAGATACTCTACCCACAACGTCACTACTACAACGCACACCCATCACAGTCCCACATCCACCCCCACACTGCAGGCTGTCTCTCGTCGTCTCGCCCGTCATTGCGATCGGCCCTCCGTCCGGCGGAGAGGCGAGGCGACAAGGTCGTACACACCATACTACCTACCCACGACGCAGCCACATCACATCTACCATTTCCTACGACACCACCACATCCTTCCTGCTCCAACCTGTTCTCAAGGCAGGACCTTGTTGCCTCGCCTCCCCGCCAGACGGCCCCGGAGCCCCGCGGCTCAGCGGGCCCCCAGCGTCCGCAGCCTGTCGACCATCTGGATGGTGGCGCGGACGGTGTGGTACGATATCTTCCACGCGTGCCCCATATAGTCCCAGATCGGCGTGCCGTCCCGCGACACCAGTGCTCGCCACTCACCCCCCGCCTCCATGTTCACCACCCGCCTGAACACAAAGTCGTAGGTTCGCAAAAAGGCCTGCCAGTAGGCATCCTTGCCCAGGAGCAGGTAGGCGTCCAAGAGCGCGACCAGCACCTCCGCCTGCTGCCAGAACTGCTTGTCGAACTGCGTGGCCGGGCCATCCATCGGCCCGTCGATGTACACCCCGCCGTACACTGGATCCAACCCATAGCGGACGCAGTGGTCCATGATGCGCTCCACGGTGCGGGCATGGCCGGCGCGCTCTTCACCGAGGACGTCCGCCGCGCGGAGCAGGAGCCAGGCCAGCTCCGCGTTGTGCCCGTACGAGGTCAGGTCCAGCGGGCGGGCCACGCCATCCTCGGGCTCCAAGTCCGACCCCCATTCCACGGCAAAGAGGATCGCCCGCAGCGGCGTCCAATCCAACGTGAACTGCATCCATCCGGTGCCCGACTCGGGTTCCAGCATGCGGGTGAGGATCAGGTGGACGATCTCCTCGAGGCGCCGGCGGTGGGAGGGGTGGCCGGTCATCTCGTAAAAGGTGGTGAGGGCCTCCATCATGTGCATGTGCACGTCGAGGCTCTTGCGGTCGCCGCCGTAGCGGCCGGGGCGCTCGGGCTGCCAGTCGGGCTGCATGATCTCGACATAGCCGCCGTGGGCGGTGTCGGCCATGTGCTCGCAGATGGCCCGATAGGTGCGCTCGGCAGCCTCCCGGCCCCGGGGATCGCCGGTGGCGAGACAGTACTCGCTGAACGCATATACGGCAAAACACTGGCCATAACCGATCTTCCCGGTAAAGGTGGGGCGCCCCGAGCGATCGGCGATCCAGATCCAGCCGCCGTGGTCGTCATCCCAGTAGTGATCTAGGATGAACTCGGCCCCCTGGCAGGCGAGGTCCGCGCAGCGTCCCCCGCCATAGCCGGCCCGGTGGGCGCTGGAGAAGGTGTACAGCATGCGGATCTGCATCAGGAAGGTCTTGGTAGTTTCCCCCGTGGGCCGGCCGTCTCGGTCGAAATAGGTGAGATAGCCGCCGTAGTCGGGATCCGGAGAGCGCTCCATCCAAAAGGGCAGGAGCCGCTCGGTCAGGTAGGTCTCCGTCTGCTGGAGCAGGCGCGAGACGTTCTGTGGATCGGGCATGGAGCGCCTCCGGATGCGGGGCCGCGGATGCTTCAGCCGCCGATGCCGCGGGTATAGAGCAGATACATCCCCAAAAAGTAGGCGGCAAAGATCATCGCCGCATCGATCTCCATCACGAGCAGGCGCCGCGGCCGCAGGCGCGTCATGTTGCCCACCAGCCCAAAGCTCATCTGCAGCAACGCGATGGCCCCGATCAGTGCAAACGCGGGGTCTACCTCGAGGAGAAAGTGACCGTCGGTGTAGAGCAGATCGCCCACGCCAAAGGCCACCATGTTAAAGGCGTTTGAGCCAAAGAGGTTGCCGACGGCCATGTCGGGCGCGCCGATCCGCACCGCCGCAATGATGGTCACGAGTTCTGGGAGGGAGGTGGCCAGCGCCACCAGTGCGGCGCCGACAAATCCCGTGGTCAGGCCCGAGACCTCGGCGAGGGTGGTGGCGCTGTTCACCAGCCACGGGTTGCTGGCCACCAGCACGGCGGCCGAGATGGTGAACCCGATGATCGCGTGGCGCAGCGATGGCACCCCTTCGAGGTTGGGCTGCTCTTCGAGCGCCGCAGCCGTGTCGCCGCTGTGCTGGTGCAGGAGCCACATTCCGCCGACATAGGTCAGCAGCAGCAACAGGCTGTCGACGCCCAGCCAGCCGATGCGCAGGTCGACCCGGGCCAAGAGGAAGACCAACACCAGGCAGTTCATCACGATGGCGATGCCGGCCACCAGCCCGTGGCGCAACGCCACCTGCCTGAGGATCCGCTGGCGCCAGAAGAGGATGTCGATGACCGCCAGGAGGAGCATGTTCACCATGCTGCTCCCCATCAGGTCGCCGGCCGATAGGCTCACGGCGCCCACGCGCACCGAGTTGATGGCTGTGAGCACCTCTGGCAGGGAGGTGGCGCCGGCGAGGAGGAGGGATCCCACAAAGAGGCCGCCTAGGCGCGTGCGGACGCCTATGGCGTCGCCGTAGCGGGCGAGCTGCGAGGCGGCAAGGACGAGGACGACGACAGCTCCAGCGAAGGAGAGCCAGATCATTCCTGACCCTCCTCACGGTCCTCCGGGCGCGTGATGCCCTTGGCGATGTCCAGCGGCCAGGACACAAAGATGCCGGTATTGGGGTTGCCGAGGTCGCCGATCACCGACTCGGTGGCCTCCAGGCAGCGCTCGGCCATCGACTCGTCACATACGACGGCAAACAGCGTGAACTGGCCCCGCTCCACGCCGGCGCGGGTGCCCCCAGAGAACAAAAAGCGCGCCGGGATGTGGCGTTGGCGTTCTCGCGCATAGATCCCCGAGCTCTCGATGATCGTCGCCCCTGGAATGCCGATCTCACGCCAGGCGTTGAGGACGTCATCCAGGCGGTTGATCTCGCTGAGCACCAGCATCAGCATGTGGGGCATGGCGCCCGGTCGGTCTCGATCGGTCATGGCGTCACCTCCAGTCTTGTGGTACAGAACACTGCCCTACCAGCGCGTCTCAACCGCGGTCGAGAGCACGCGTCTCCCAACAACCCGTCATCCTGAGCGAAGCGACAACCAGAGACCCACCTACACCTCGCAGATCATGTCCAGGTTGCCCAGGGGCGCGCCGTTGCGCACCGTCTCAAACTCGCCCACCTTCCGAAACCCCAACCGCTCGTACATCCGCCGCCCGCGGACGTTGCGACTCTGCACGCCCCCCATCAAGATCACCTGCCGCAGCCCCCAATCGCGTGCGTAGGCGAGCACGTGCTGGCCCATCTGCGTGCCGATCCCCTGCTCCTGGAACGCATCGGCGACGGACGGCGCAAAGGCGGCGCAGCGCTCCACGTCCAGCGTCGGCCCGTGCGACGCGTAGCGGGCCACGTCGCCGGGAGAGAGGTTGCGGGTCAGGATGATATAGCCGATGATCTGGGCCTCGGGGGTGCCGTCCTCGAGGACGGCGACGTAGCGGCGGGTCCGCTCGGCCTCCGTCGCGGCGCAGAGGCCCTCGGCGGTGGCGCGGTCGAACGCGTGGGGACCATAGAACCCCCGGGTGCGCTCGGAAAGGCCCGTCAGGTACGCGGCGAATGGCTCGACGTCCGTCGGCCGCAAGAGGCGGACGGTGGCCGTGCGCCCGTCGCGGAGCGTGATGGTGGGGCGGTCGTTGGGTTCGGTCATGGGTGTCTCCATCGTTAGGCGGAATGCTGTGATCGGTTGGGTTATTAACGCCTGGATTGAGCCGGTGTAACGGCCGCGCGGGGCCAAAGACCCCGCGCTACGCCCTCACGCCGGCTTAAGGCCGGCTTCCGGACCGCATCAAGAAGGGCGCTATCCGCAACACGCAGTTAGTATGCTAGTGCTACCTTAATATTACGCTGGGATAGCCTGCTTTAGCAGGCTTTGTTCTATTAGCGCGGGGTTTGAACCCCGCGCGCTTCCGTTGCGAGGATCACCCCTCCCACAGGAGGCGGGCAATCCACAAGGTGTTATCGCTGCCATAGCGCTCGCAGCCCGCCGGCTGCATCCACTCGCAGGCCGTCACCCAGGTCTCGCCTGGCGTCACCGCCACGACGCCGAAATTGCCGAGGCGCGCCCCCCGCTCGGGGATGAGCACGCGCTCGGTCTCCCGGAGGACACAGAGCCGCTCGGGATCCACCCGGGCGATGAACAGCGGCGCCCGGTGGCGAAAGACGTGGTCGTTCGCCGCCCCCCGTCGCGTGTAGACCAGGAACAGCCCGTCGGGATGGGTCACCCAGTGCTGCTGCGTGTTATGGTTGCCCAGATCCGAGCCGTCGTCCCAGGTCCACGGCCGGGGCTCGGAGAACCGCAGCCCGTCGTCGCTCGAGGCGACATAACCCCGCTCGTCGTTGCGGATGGTGAGATAGTACCGCCCCCCGTGCTGCGCCAGCGACGGCTCGTGCATCCCCCGGCCGATGGGCACGGTGTGCGCGGAGCCATGCTCGACGTACTGCAAGGTCTCGCCATCGAACGAACAGCGCGCCACGGCAACGGACGAGTAGCGCTCCGCCGCGCCGTGAAAGTAGATCGGCAACAGGATCTCGCCGTCGGGCAGGTCGACCCGCTGGGTGCTCCCGGCGCCCGCGCTAAAGAACGGGCCGTCGCGCCCGCCGGGCATCTCCAGGCTCCGCCAGGGTGTCCAGCGCCGGGCGTCGGGGTCGTAGACCGAGTAGGCGGTTTCCCGCGGGCGGGGATCGGGCATCAGCCGGTCGCCGACGTAGCGGGCCACCTGCCCGGTCCCCAGGAGCACGCCCGTCCGCGCGTGCCAGGCGGGGGTAAAGTCACAGATGCAGGCCACCACGCCATCGGTCTCCTCGCGGCGGCCGAGGGTCTCCTCGTGGGCCAGCGGGGCCGACCACGTCGCGCCGAGGTCCTCTGTCCGCATCTCGTGCAGGGCATAGAACACGTCGCTGCCGCTGAGCAGGAGGCGCTGCATGGTGAGCACCACGGTCGGCGGGTCCCCCGGGATGGCGCCGGCGCGGCCATGCACCCAGCAGGTGTGGCCGTCATAGCCCGAACGGACGGGCATCAACTCGATGCGGTAACGGATCTCCGGTGGCGCCATGATTCCCCCTCGCCGCGGCGCATGCCGCCAGGGCAACGCAGGCCATTGTAGACGCTCATCGCCCCGCTCGCAACCGGCCCGCACCCCGGCGTGACGCCTTCCAGCGCCACCCGAACGTGCGGTGGCCCCGCTCCCCACGCCTTACCGTGGCCACCCAATCGCTGCCAGAGGATTGCGCAGGCGACATTGGGGGACTATACTCTGCCCGCTGCAGAGGCCGGGCTCTCCGGCGCTCTGTGCGCCCCCGTCGTCTCGCGCCATCCACCAAGGAGTGTGTCCATGACCGTCGCTCGTCGCCTGCTCCGGTTCGCCAGCCGCCTGGCCCTACTCGCCGTGCTCGTCGTCGCCCCAGCCGCGCCGCTCTCGCCGCCGGCGGTACGCGCCGAGCGCCCGCCGTCCGCCCCGATAGCGCCCTCGGCTGCCCTGGCCAGCCCCTCGGTGGCCCTGTCCGAGGATTTCGTCTCCTTCTTTCCCATTACGAGCAACAACACGGGAGGGACGAGCCTCGCCGTCGACTCGCGCGGTGGAGTCCATGCCGCTCTTTCGGCCAAGACCGCGATGGATGGCAGCCGCCCCGCCTACTATGGCTATTGCCCTTCGGCCTGCCACGTGCCGGGTAACTGGACGTGGACCGCCGTCGGGGAGCTGGGCTTGGCCGGGGGGAGCGCCCGGGTGGCCATCGATCCCCAGGACCGTCCCCGGATGATGTGGGTCTATGAGGCCGGGATCTCGGGGGATCCCACCTACGTCTATGCCGAGTGCGACGCCGCCTGCACGACCGCCGCGAACTGGCAGGCCTATGGCGTGCTGGCTGCCACCGACATCGCCGATTTCACCGACGGTACCCAGGCCGGCGCCTACTTTGCGCTGGATCCCGAGGGTCGGCCGCGGTTCATCTACCGCGACATCAACGCCTACGAGGAACACACCGGCACCTGGTACGCCTTTTGCGACGGCGACTGCCTGGAGGCGAACTGGTACGAGGACCGGATCACGCCGTCGGTGATGTCCGAGCCCTCGCTGGTCATAGGCGCGGACGGCGAGCCCTCCATCGCCATGCGGGCCGATGGCGCCGTGTGGTACGTCGAGACCACCTGGTGGAGCGGGGCGCGGCTGTACAACCTCGGGCTGGACGCCGCGTTCTCCCTGGCGCTGGACGCCCAGGGCCGCCCGCGGCTGGCCCTGTACACCGGGTTCTATGACACCGACGACCCGGACAACGACCTCCTCGCCCTGGCCACCTGCGACGAGCAGTGCGTGGCGGGCGAGAACTGGACCCTGCAGTTCATGGGCATGCCCGAGGGCTGGGGCCAGTATCCGACGCTGGTCTACGACGACCAGGACCGGCCGCATCTGGCGTTCGCCGTCGAGGATTTCACCAGCAGCGTGTACGGCCTGGCCTACGCCCGCTGCATCGGCGACTGTGACACGGAGGAGGCCTCCTGGGGGCTGGAGATCGTGGACGACGTCGACCATCTGGAGCACGAGTTCCCCGTGCCGCCCAGCGGCAGCTGCACGTCGCTCTGGAGCGATGTGGGCACGCGCGCGTCGCTGGCCCTGGATGCCACGGGCAGGCCGTACATCGGCTATGATGCCATTCACTCTCAGGGGATCACCTGCAGCCCCGCACGGGAAGACCTGCGCCTCGCGCGCTTGGCGGTTGGGGGGCTGGGCAGTGTCTCTCCGACGGTAACGCCGGAGACGCCCACACCACAGACACCCACACCGGTGACGCCGACGCCGGTCACCGTGACGCCCCAGCCGCCGGGCCAAGGAGAACGGGTGCACCTGCCCCTCGTGCGCAAGCGCTGACAGCACGCCAGCCGGCCCATCGCGCGATGGGCCGGCTGGTCCTTTCCGGTGCCTAGCCCTCTACTCCACCACGATCGTCGTCCAGCCCTCGACCGGCGGCACGTCGAACGTCACCCACCCGTCCTGCGCCGAAAACGCCAGGTCCTCGCCGCCCGGCGCCAGCCACACCCGGGCGACGTCCTCCTTGCCCAACCGCACCCGGACCCCAGCCACCATCTCCCCCTCGGCGATCTGGACCGATTCCGGCGTCTCGGTGCGGCGCGGGATGAGGTGCAGGATCCAGCGATCCTCCGCCTCCGGCTGGCGGCTCAGGGCGACCTCCAGGCCGGCCGGCCCCTCGATCCGCGCTCTCTTTGGCAGCCCCATCGCCGACAGGATGTTGCCCAACAGCCGACGCTGCCAGGGCGAGTGGGTGGCCCCATAGGCCGAAGCCAACGGCACGCTGACGTACGCCACCTGGCCCGCGCCCACGTGGGCCAGGATCACGGCCGGGTACGGGGTGAGGTCCGCCGCCGGCGCGTGGCCGTGGTAGATGTGGTACCCCCGGGAATAGTCCGACTCCAGGGCCGGATCCACCAGGGTCGCCGGCACCGCCGCACCGGCGGCCGCGCGCACGCGGAGGCTGGGGCGCAGGGGCGTTACGTGGGGGTTGCTGGGCCCGGCTTTGGCCAGGATCGGCATGTCGGGCAGCCCCTTTGCCAGGGCTGGGTCGTCCACCGACACATAGTTCAGCGAAAAGGGGCTCTCCTCCACGAACGACGCGCCGAGGAGATCGGCCAGGGCGAAATCGGCCCGCCGGGCGCCGAGGCTATCGTAGAGCGAGGTGGGCCCGATGGCCACCAGGCAGCCCCCCGCCCGCACGTACCCGCGGAGCGCCGCCGCTGTCGCGTCGGAGACGTAGCCGATCTCGGGCAGCACGACGAACTCGTACGCCGGCAGGCGATCCAGCATCGCCTCGGAGAGGACGTCGTACGGCACGCACAGATCGCCCAGCATCTCGGCCGCGCCGTAGAACGTCCCCGCACCCGTAGGGAGGCGGGGCAGGCCGCCGGCCGCCTGCTGCGCGCGGTGATCCTCCATCGAGTAGAGCACGGCGCCGACCGGCACGCTCTCGGCGCCCTCGCACCACGGCCGGCGCTCCTCCACGCCCCGGAACGCCCCCGCGATGGTCTCCACGACCCCGTCGGCAACCCGGCCGCCGAGGTCGCCCACGGGATAGGCCACGTGCCCCACCGTTGGAGAGACGCCGTGGGCCGCGGCGATGGCCACCATGGCGCGCATCGTCTGGGGCGACTGCACCGTCCAATCGCCCCACGATCCCAACGACTCGGGGAGCATCAGCTCGGCCGGCACCGCCGCGGCGCGCATCACCCGGGCGTTGATGCCGCCTCGCGCAAAGGACGGCGGATGGAACTCCATCGAGAGCCAGTCGGCGGAGCGATCCGCCTCGACCTCGGCGAAGAGCGGGTCGCCGGCGTGGTTCCACCCAAAGCGCAGCGACGGCCGCACGGCCCGCGCACGCGCGACGGCGTCCTCGATGAACCGCCGGCGGGTGTCCCGGCGAAAGGCGTGAAAGCGGGCCGCAGAGGCCGGATCCTGGCCCACGGCCGGCGTCAGCGGCTCCCCCGTCTCCGCGGCATAGGCCTCCCGGCAGTAGGCGCAAAAGCAGCCCGGCTCGTGCACGTAGGTGATGTCGAACCACAGGCCGTCCACCGGGTATTTCCCCGCCAGGTCGGCCATCATGCCCATGATCATGTCGCGGTAGGGGCTGTTCATGCACAGCTGGTGATAGTCGAACTTGATCACCGGCGTGCCGTCGGGGTCCACCTGGTGCCACTCGGGGTGCTCGGCGGCGACGACGTCGTTCAGCGTGATGTTCAGATAGGCAACCACCTCCACACCCCGCTCGTGGAGGGGCCCGACGAGGTCGGCAAAGAGGTCTTGCCGCAGGCCGGGGATGTGGTGGCCATAGGCGTCGTCGTAGGTCGTGCCGCCAAAGGCGGTCTTGGCCATCAGGAGGATCGTATCGGGCCGCATCCGGTCGACGGCGGCCAGGTAGGCGGGCACGTCGAGGTGCGGATCCGCGAGAAAACTGGGGATGTGCCAGTCAAACAGCAGGCGCTTGCGGACGGGATCGGGCATGGCGTTCCTCCTGTGGGTTCGGCGGCGCTCACGAGAGACTAGCACAGGGGAGGGCGCCGGGGCAAGGAGCAGGTCACCAGCGGACCCCAGTGTGACATGGCAGTTGACGGGCCGGGAATGACTGCCTATACTGCTCCCGCACCCAGAAGGGGGGCGACGATTCGCGGTTCGCCCGCACGCTATGGTCTCGGGAAGCCGGCAGAAGCCGTCTCCTGGTCCCTGGGTCTGCTGTACTGCGTCCTATCGATAGCAGGCGGCACGTGCCATACTCGATATCGTCAGTCTCGTCGCACGAACGTTGCTGTGCTCCGTAGACTCGGACGGTCACGTCGGCATGTGCCAGCGTGGCCGTCGGCGTTCTGCGCCATCGCGCGTGTGGAACGTGCCAGGATAGCGGGCAGGCAGCCCGGGAGAGGGGGGGCTTTAGGGAATCCGTTGTGGTCGAGGATGGCCCCAGAGGGGACCGCTCGACAGAGGCGATTCGACCGAACCGTACTTCATGGTCTCGACGAGGAGAGGTGACATGGGTGCTATCAGTCGTCGCGAATTCCTGCGTGTATCCTCGATAGCCGCAGCGGCCACGCTGGCTGCTGCATGCGCTGCTCCGGCCGCCACGCCCGCCCCCGAGGGTGCGGGTGCCCCGGCCGCCCCAGGCGGAGACCAACCGCCTGCAGCACCACCGGCCGCCGAGCCCGCTGCTCCCGGCCGCTACACCGAAGCCCCGGCACTGGCCGACAAGGTCACCGCGGGCGAACTACCCCCGGTGGATGAGCGTCTGCCCGTCGAGCCGCTGGTCCTCGATCCCGTCGAGTCCATCGGCAAGTACGGCGGGAACTGGAAGTTCATGCACATCTCGACGGCGCTCGGGCGTTGGCCCATCAGCCACTATGTGGAGAACTTTGCCAAGTGGCAGCGGGATCCTTCCCTCGGGCACCGGCCCAACGTGCTCACCTCGTGGGAGTTCAACGACGAGGCGACCGAGATCACGCTACACTGGCGCAAGGGCATCCGGTGGTCTGACGGCGAGCCCCTCACCGTCGACGACTGGCTCTTCTGGTGGTACGACATGGTGCTGGACGAGAACGTTGCCGTCACCCGCCAGACCGGCCTGTTCGTGAACGACGTGAACATGGAAGTAGAGCGCATCGACGACTATACTCTCAGGCTGTCGTTCGTTGCGCCCAACCCCCTGTTTATCGAGTTGATCAGCCGCGGCACGGGGAACCGCGCCTCCTCCTGGCAGATCGTGCCGGCCCACTACCTCAAGCAGTTCCACCCCAAGTACAACGAGGAACTCGCGCCCACCGATACGGAGACCCTGATGGACTGCTACGATAACCGTGGCCTCCATCTGGATATGCCCCACTTTGGCGCGTGGGTCATGACCGAATACCGTCCGGGGGAACGGATCCTGGCCGAGCGCAACCCGTACTACTGGAAGGTGGATCCCGAGGGTCGCCAACTCCCGTATATCGATACGGCCGAGGCGGTCGCGGTGTCCAACCAGGAGTTGATCGCCCTCAGCGCGGTGAACGGCGATCTGGACATGCAGATGCGCGAACTCGCGCCGAAGGATGTCGCCGTCCTGATGGAGAACCAGGACCAGGGCAACTATGACGTGATGATGTGGAAGAACGGCAACTCGAGTGCTGCTGCTCTCCTGCCTCACTACTGCTACGAGGACGAGTCCATCACGTCGCTCTTCTGGGATCAAAAGTTCCGTCAGGCGATGTCCTACGCCATGAACCGCGAACGCGTGAACGATGTGGTCTTTATGGGCCTGGGCACTGTGCAGCAGGTCGTCATGTTCGACGACGGCGCCGAGTACCAGAGTGAGCGCGGGCAGAAGGTCCTGGCCGACTGGAAGGCCCAGTGCATCGAGTACCTGCCCGAAAAGGCCATGGAACTCCTCGATGAAATCGGCGTCGTCGACGTAGACG
>JAAZBQ010000439.1 GCA_012513725.1 Chloroflexota bacterium | reverse complement strand
GTGCTCAGCGTGGGCCTGAATCTGCTGCTGATCCCGCCGTTCGGTATGATGGGCGCAGGCGTATCGCTGTTTATTGCGTATTTTGTTACCATGATCGCCTCATGGCGTGTTGCTGAAAGATTTCACCCGATCCCGTTCGAGATCGGACGCATGACACGAATTGGCCTCGTCTTTGGCGTGGTGGGCGGGGTGCTATCCGTGGTCCAGATCGATCACGCGGCTGGCGATCTGGCGTTCCGTGTGTTGATGGTCGTGCTGTTCCTGGCCGGGTTGCTGGCCGCCGGGGCGCTGGAGGAGCGAGACGTGCTGGCGCTCCGCCGGTTGTACGGCGGGTTGCGGCGGGAAAAGGGACTGCGCGCCAAGATGCGGTTCGGGGCAGACCTCTTCCGCCCCGACCCAGCCGAGCGCGCTGTGGGCCCCGACCGGAGAACGTAATGAGGATATCGTTTGTAAACCAACCCTGGAACTACTGCCCTCCCATCCGTGGGGGATCCATTGCCGTGTGGACCTACGAGGTCGCGCGGCGCACGGCCGTCCGGCACCACGTCTCGGTGTATGCCCGCGGGGGGCTGCAACCGCGGGACGAGTGGTTCGAGGGGGTGCACTATCGCCGCTTTTCCGCGGAGGTCGACGAGTTTCTGCAGGTCTGGCTCAGGCGGGCGGCGCGGCACGGCCTCATCCGGCGGCCGCTCTTTTCGCTGCGCTCCTACTACTTGGGTTACATGGCCCGGGTGGCCTACGACCTGCGGGAGGAACGTCCGGACGTCGTGCACCTCTACAACACGCCCCAGTTCGTCTCCGTGGTGCGGGCGCTGAACCCGACGGCGCGGATCGTCCTGAACATGCGGGCCGAGTGGCTCACGCAGCTGGAGCGCCAGGTGTGGAAGCCGCATCTGGAGCGCGCAGACGTCCTGATGGGCTGCAGCGAGTACATCAGCACCGGCATTCGCGCCCGGTTCCCCGAGTATACGGGGCGCACGGTCACCGTGCCCAACGGTGTGGACGTCACCCAGTTCGCGCCGACGGAGCAGGAGACGGTCCCGCGCGTCCTGTTCGTCGGGCGCATCTCGCCGGAGAAAGGGCTTCACGTGCTGATCGAGGCGATGCGCCGCGTGGTGCAGCGCGTGCCGGAGGCCACCCTGCGGATCGTGGGGCGCGAGGAGGTGGCGCCCGCCGAGTTCATCGTGGGCATCAGCGACGATCCGCTGGTCGCCGACCTGGCCCGCTACTACCGGGGCACCAGTTACCTCGCCGGGCTCAAGGCCCAGGTGGCCGAGGCAGGGCTCACCCGGCACGTGGAGTTTGTGGGTTTTGTGCCCCCGGACCGCATCGCCGAGTGCTACCGTGCGGCGGCGGTGTTGACCAACCCCTCCTATAGCGAGTCGTTCGGCCGGGCGCTGATCGAGGCGGGGGCCGCGGCCGTGCCCGTGGTTGCCACCCGCGTCGGCGGCATGCGGGAGGTGGTCGCCGAGGGCGAGACCGGCTTTCTTGTCCCGCCCGGCGATGTCCAGGGCCTGGCAGAAGCCCTCATCACCCTGCTGCAAGACCGGGCCTTGCAGGAGCGGATGGGGCGGGCGGGGCGGCAGCGGGTGGTGGACACGTACTCCTGGGAGTCGGTAACCGATGCACTTCTCGATGCATACGGAGGATCATGATGGCTTTGTGGGATGGATGGCGTGGAGGATTGCGGCGGCGCCTACGCCGCCGGCTGCACGACCGGGCGCGGCTACTGGATGATCGGGCCCTGGCCCGCTCGACGGTCGTGTTCGCCCCACATCCCGACGATGAGGTCCTGGGCTGCGGAGGGGTGATTGCCCGCAAGGTGCAACTGGGGGCCGAGGTGACCATCGTCTACGTGACGGATGGGCGCCGGGCTCGGCGCCACCTGATGCCCGAGGATGTGTTCGGCGCCCTGCGACGCACCGAGTCGCTGGAGGCCAGCCGCACGCTTGGCGTGCCGGCCGAGCGCGTCGAACACTGGGGCCTGGATGACGAGCTGCATACCCGGCCGGCTGCGGCCCGCGAGCGGGTTCTCGACCTGCTGGAGCGCACGAACCCCCTGGACGTGTTCCTGCCGCATTCTGGCGATCCGCCCGAAGACCACCTGGCGGTCCACGCTCTGGTGCACGAGTCAGCGCGGCGGCATCCGCGGCCGCTGACACTGTACGAGTACCCCGTGTGGCTCTGGGGGCACTGGCCTTGGGTGACCTTGCCGGTCCGCCCGCGGCGCCACCTGCCGCGGCGCTTGGCCGCCAGCGTCGCGACGGCGGGGCGCATGTGGGCCAGCACCCCCTGGGCAGCGGATATCCGTGATGTGCTGGACGTCAAACGCGTGGCGCTTGCCGCACACCGCTCGCAGATGGAGCGGCTGGTGCCGTCTCCCGACTGGCATACGCTCGCCGACGTGGCCAACGGCGAGTTCCTGGAGTGCTTTTTCCAGCCCTATGAGCTCTTTTACCGCTACGAGCATCGCTTCTTTGGCTGATCTGTTTCAGTCTCACTCCGACTACCCTTCGTCATACCGCACCTGCTCAACGGTCGATACGATGCACGCCGCGCCGACCGGCGCGGTGCACGGGAAGAGGGGAAGGGTATGACGCAGGGAACAAGGTCTGCTCGTCGTCGTGCGTTGGGTGTGTGGATGGCCACTGGCGTGGTCCTCGGGGCGATCGTTCTGGCGTGGACGGGCCGGTCGGCTCTGGCGCAGAGCACCGGGGCAGGGTGGACGCATCTGTCGACGGAGGCGGGCGACCTGCCGCTGCCCGGCGGCGCCTACCAGCAGACCACGACCCTGATCCTGGACATCGACCGGGACGGCCTGAACGATTTCGTCATTGGCATGCGCACCGAGCCGGCGCCGTCGGTCGTCTGGTATCGGCGCCATGCGAGTGGCTGGACGAGGTACCTGATCGATGACCAGGTGCTGAACATCGAAGCGGGCAGCGCCTCGTATGACATCGACGGCGATGGCGACCTGGACATCGTCATGGGCGGCGACTATCGCACGAACGAGGTCTGGTGGTGGGAGAACCCCAATCCGGATTTCGACCCAGAAACCCCCTGGGTGCGGCGAACGGTCAAGAACACCGGCGATATCGGCAAGCACCACGACCAGGCGTTTGGCGACGTCGATGGCGACGGTGACGTGGAGCTGGTCTTCTGGCACCAGTTGGACGGCAAGCTGATCCTGGCCGAGATCCCCGACGATCCGCAGGCCGCGGCATCCTGGCCCCTGCGCACCATCTATGCCTGGGGCGATAGCCCCGAGTACGAGGGCCTGGCCATTGCCGACATCGACCTGGACGGCACGCCGGACATCGTCGGTGGGGGATGCTGGTTCCGCCACGAGGAGGACGGGGAGTTCAGCGTCCATGTGATCGATGCCGACATGCGCTACACGCGGACCGCCGTCGGGCAGCTGATCCCCGGCGGGCGCCCCGAGGTGGTGCTGGTGTGCGGCGACTGCGTCGGCCCGCTGCGCATGTACGAGTGGGACGGCGCCCAGTGGGTGGGGCATACCCTGCTGCCCTACGACATCCACCACGGCCATTCGCTCCAGATCGTCGACGTGGATGGCGACGGGCATCTGGACATATTTGTCGCCGAGATGCGTCTGGGCGGCGAGAACGAGACCTCCCGCACCCTCATCCTGTACGGCGACGGGGCCGTCGGGTTCGAGCCGGTGCAGGTGGCCACCGGCTATGATCACCACGAGTCCAAGGTCGGCGACCTGGACGGCGATGGCGACATGGACATCCTGGGCAAGCCCTACAACCACGGTGCGCCGCGGATCGACATCTGGCTCCAGGACGGGGCGAACCTGCCGCTGGGATCCTGGCAGCGGCACGTCATCGGCTCCGGCGACTATCGCCTCCTCTCCGTCCACGCCGGCGACCTGAACGCCGATGGCCGTACGGACCTGATCGCCGGCGCCTGGTGGTTCGAGAACCCGGGCGTTCCGTCGGGCGAATGGACGCGACGCCAACTGCCGCAGATGGGCGGCGTGGTGGCGGTGCTCGATGTAGATGGCGACGGCGACCTGGACCTCTTGGGCACCCGGGGCCAGGGGAGCGACGCCAACAGCGACTGGCTCTGGCTGCAGAACCTCGGCGACGGCATCTCCTGGACGGTCCACGACAACCTGCCCTCGTTGGGCGGCAACTTTGTGCAGGGCGCCGTCGTGGCCGATCTCGTGGCGGGAGGCACCGACGAGATTGCCATCTCCTGGCACGACGAGGACGCCTATGGCGTGCACATGTTCAGTATTTCGCCGGATCCCACAGAGCCCTGGGCCATCGAGGAGATCTCGCCGTACTCCCAGGGGGAAGCCCTGTCGGCGGGGGACATCGACGGGGATGGCGACCTGGACCTGCTCCTGGGCACCGCCTGGCTCGAGAACCCGGGCGCCGCGGGCGGCGAGTGGCCGGCCCACACCTTTGCGCCCGCGACCGACCTACCCGATCGTAACGCGCTGGTCGATATGGACGGCGATGGGGACCTGGACGCCGTGGTGGGCTATGAACTGGCCACCGAGATCGTCTGGTTCGAGGCTCCGGACGACCCCGTTGGCGACGCCTGGACCCGCCACGTCATCGCGGAGGGCGTCGGGTACGGGTTTAGCATGGACGTCGCCGACCTGGATGGCGACGGCGATCACGACGTGGTGCTCGGGGAGCACAAGCTGGAGCGGCGCGTGCTGCTCTTTGAGAACCTCGGCCGCGGCGCCGCCTGGCGCCAGCACGTGGTGGATGGAGCGCCGGGCGCCTACGACCACCACGTCGGCACTCGGCTGTTTGACGTAACGGGCAACGGGGTGCTGGATATCGCCAGCGTGGGCTGGAACCACACCGACGTGCTCCTGTACACTCGGGTGCAGACGCACCAGGTGTGGCTGCCGCGCATCTCGTTCTGGCACGGCGCCGAGCAGACCTTTGGCCTCCTCGGCCACCCCCACGAGCGGGTCGC